>NZ_DASQZC010000687.1:0-3537 GCF_035638895.1 Nostoc sp.
TAAACTGAGTTGAAATGGGTCTTCAGCAATTTCTTCTACTACTTGCTCAATTTGAGAACATAACTCAGGATTTTTCTTGACTAGACGCTTAAAAGCACGAACAAAAGTCGGACTCCAAACCAAATTTTTCACTCGTCTAAATCCGCCATCAAATCTGCAACTGACCCACGCCGGACATTACCTTGAGCATAATCACTCTCTGCTTGCGCGATTTCTTGTAATAAGTCATCCCGTCGTTGTTGTTTGAGGCGCTTTTGGATAATATCTACAAGAATAGCCTGAGCTTCTGGATCTAATGCTTCTACCGCTTCTATGGCTTTCTGAAATGTAGATGTTTTTTCTAGCATGGGCGTCAAAGAATTTGATGATAAGTCTAATTTAGCTTCTAGTGGCAAATGTCTGTATAATACCTGCGGCACTGTCAGTTCATGACCACTAACGAATACTGTGTTACGAACATTCAGCTAATTTTCGTAGCGAACAAGAAATCAAGCTATAGCATTGGTATTGCATTGACAATTTTTTTCTATATTAATCGTCCCAAAGAGCCACCACCTGTGGCAATCTGGGAAACAGAGATTTATCAAATCTGATATTTTAATGACAGCAAATTTACCTAATCAGGTTATGCAAACTCTGCCCATAGTAGATACTTCAAATACTACACCTAGCCAACCTACCTTTGATACAACCATCAAGCGGCGTAAAACCCGTCCTGTAAAGGTGGGAAATGTCACCATTGGCAGTGGCTACCCTGTTGTAGTGCAGTCAATGATTAACGAAGACACTCTTGATATTGATGGTTCCGTGGCTGGTATTCGTCGTCTGCACGAAATAGGCTGCGAAATCGTCCGCGTCACAGTGCCGAGTATGGCTCATGCTAAAGCATTAGCAGAAATTAAACAAAAATTAATTAAAACTTACCAAGATGTGCCCATTGTGGCTGATGTCCATCACAACGGGCTAAAAATCGCTCTGGAAGTATCCAAGCACATAGAAAAAGTGCGGATTAATCCGGGGTTATATGTTTTTGAAAAGCCCAACGTCAATCGAACCGAGTATACTAAAGCCGAATTTGACGAAATTGGCGAAAAAATCCGCGAAACCTTAGAACCTCTAGTAGTTTCTTTGCGCGATCAAGGTAAATCGATGCGAATAGGGGTAAATCACGGTTCCCTCGCCGAAAGGATGCTATTTACCTACGGTGACACCCCAGAAGGCATGGTGGAATCTGCTATAGAATTCATTCGCATCTGTGAATCTTTGGATTTCCGCAACTTGGTAATTTCCATGAAAGCCTCACGAGTACCAGTGATGCTAGCCGCCTATCGCCTGATAGCCAAGCGCATGGATGAACTGGGTATGGATTATCCGCTACATTTAGGCGTTACCGAAGCTGGTGATGGTGAATACGGGCGAATTAAATCCACGGCGGGTATTGCCACCTTACTTGCTGATGGCATTGGCGATACAATTCGTGTCTCACTTACAGAAGCACCAGAAAAAGAAATTCCCGTCTGTTATAGCATTCTCCAAGCTTTGGGATTGCGAAAAACGATGGTGGAGTACGTCGCCTGTCCTTCTTGTGGACGCACTTTGTTTAACCTAGAAGAAGTGCTGCACAAAGTTCGGGAAGCCACTAAACACTTAACTGGTCTTGATATAGCGGTTATGGGTTGTATTGTGAATGGCCCCGGAGAAATGGCGGATGCCGACTATGGTTATGTTGGCAAAACACCTGGTTACATTTCTTTGTATCGTGGCAGAGAGGAAATTAAAAAAGTCCCAGAAGATAAAGGTGTAGAGGAATTAATTAACCTCATTAAGGGAGATGAACGCTGGGTAGAACCGTAAGGGGTTGGGGAAGGGGGGAGTAGGGAGTAGGGAGTGGGGGGAGAAATCAATTCAAACATTCAAAAACTTCTGCTTCCTGCCTCCTGTGCCCATGCCGATTCCCAATTCCCTACTCCCAAAAATTTTGTATAAACCATAAAGTTCGCCGGATTGTCAAGTATTTTGGTTAAATTAAGGATACATACTCGGTCTGCACAGTGGTAGCCTGTGTTAGATTGAGCATACTGACTATATATTTTCCCTCTGACGCAGCTGTCATTATGGTGATTACAAAAAGTAGGCTTGTTTTGGGTGCTACGGCAGTGACACTCTCCACGATCGCTGTTACTAGCCTTGGCATTCATTCGCGAGGTCAGGCTTTATTTAAAGCAAGTCCTAAACAATTGGTAGACGAAGTTTGGCAAAATATATACCGCAATTACGTAGATGGTACTTTTAATCAAGTAGACTGGCAGGCTGTTCGTAAAGAATACTTAAGCAAGTCCTACAGTAATCCGCAGGAAGCGTATAAGTCCATTCGGGAAATGCTCAAAAAGCTAGAAGACCCATACACCCGGTTTATGGATCCAGCAGAATTCAAGAATATGCAAGTGGATACCTCTGGAGAACTCACAGGGATTGGAATCACGATCAGCCAGGATGAAAAAACCAAGCAATTGGTTGTAATTGCGCCAATCGAAGATACACCAGCTTTTAAAGCTGGTGTATTGGCAAAAGATATCATCGTCAAAATCGACAATAAAAGTACCAAGGGGATGGATACCAATCAGGCGGTATCCCTAATCCGAGGTGAAGCAGGATCGAAAGTCAGCTTAACGATTCAGCGCAATGGTCAGACAAAACAGTTTGACATCAAAAGGGCGCGGATTGAAATTCATCCAGTTAAATTTTCCCAAAAGAAAACTCCAGCAGGTAATCTTGGATACATTCGCCTGAACCAGTTCAGCGCCAATGCTGGTAAAGAAATGCAAACCGCTATCAAAGATTTAGAAAGCAAACGGGTAGCTGGATATATCCTTGATCTGCGTGGTAATCCAGGTGGCTTACTCTTCTCCAGTGTAGACATTGCCCGGATGTGGCTGAATAAAGGCACAATTGTTTCTACCATTGACCGCCAAGGTGAGCGAGAGCGAGAAGTGGCAAACGGACGCGCTCTGACAAATAAACCGTTGGTAATATTAGTGGATAAAGGTTCAGCCAGTGCCAGCGAAATCCTTTCAGGAGCGTTGCAGGACAACAAACGTGCTACTTTGGTGGGAACTCAAACCTTTGGTAAGGGATTAGTGCAATCGGTGCGTCCCCTAGAAGATGGCTCAGGATTAGCGGTGACAATTGCTAAATACCACACGCCCAATGATAGAGATATTAATAAGCATGGTATTGATCCAGATGTGAAAGTGGATTTGACAGATGCCCAGCGACAGGATTTGTGGCTCAACGAACGTGACAAACTCGCTACCCTAAAAGACCCTCAATTTGCTAAAGCAGTGGACGTGATAGGTAAAAAAATTGCTGCTCAGGGCGCAGCCACAGCAGAAAAATGAAGAGTTAAGAATAAAGTTAGGAATGAATAGTGAGGAGTTAAGGATAAAGTTAAAAGTAAATCGTGAGGGGTTAAGAATAAAGTTAAAAGTGAATAGTGAGGAGTTAGGAATAAAAACAATCATTGTGGACTCCTAACTC
>NZ_DASQZC010000688.1:0-18154 GCF_035638895.1 Nostoc sp.
TTGCTACTCAACCCCGACTTCTGGCAAGTTCTGGGTAACACGTTTTATTTTACTGTTGCCACCATCATTCCCAGCTTAGTTATCTCTTTGGGATTGGCAGTACTATTAAATCGCTCCATTCCCTTGCGGGGCATCTTGCGAAGTGCCTATTTTCTGCCTTCAATTATCTCACTTGTGGCAGCCGGGTTGGGATTTCGCTGGTTGTTTCAAACATCAGGGCCAGTGAACGGACTTTTAGATTTTTTCGGTATTCCAAACATATCCTGGCTAGGAGACACATTTTGGGCAATGCCGGTAATTATTTTAATGAGTATTTGGAAACAACTCGGTTTCAATATGGTAGTTTTTTTAGCGGGGTTACAAGCAATTCCTCCCAGCCGTTATGAAGCAGCAGATTTGGATGGAGCAAATGCTTGGCAACAATTTTGGTATATTACTCTCCCTGGATTGCGCCCGACTGTGATATTTGCAGTCATCACTACCGCGATTTTTACATTGCGGAGTTTTGAGCAAATTTTTGTGATGACTGGCGGTGGCCCACTAAATTCGACTAATTTGCTGGTTTACTACATTTACCAAGAGGCTTTTGGGCAATTTGATTTTGGTTATGCAGCAGCCGCCGCAACGGTGTTACTAGCAGTGACGTTGGTACTAGTTTATTTGCAACTGCAAACTTGGGGAGAGGAGTAGAGGGGAGGCAGGGAAAGCAGGGGGAGTAGGGGGGAATTTTGGAAGTTGGTAAATCATTCAGCAAATATGCAATGCCAAAAAATGTAGTGCATTTAGTTAGTAACAGCTAGAGTTTTTACTTTTTATAGAGGCTGCGATATTCCCAAGGATTCACAAATTTACTATCACTCCAAATGCCAAGCCGTTGTTCCTTGGCTTTAGCTTCGGCTTGTTGAACTAAGTCTTTGCTAGGACACTTGTTTAAATAGGGACGATACACTTTTGCTAAACCTTCTTGCAACAATACCTGTTGCACAAAAGTGCCATTTTTTAAACGAACTTCGGCAATTTTGCGTCCATAGCGATCGCTATCGGTGATATTCAAAGTCACGCGATCGCCTCCTTGTTGTACCAGTTCTTGCACCCGTTCTTGGGCTTTCACACCCCAGGTGAATTGATTGCGATCGCTAGTCCGTTTACTCTGCTTTTCTTTGTTAGTATGAGCTATTTCTGGCGCATCTACACAAGCAAAACGCACGGTAAGATTTTTGCCATCAGCATCTTTTACTACTAAAGTATCGCCATCACTGACTCGCTCAACTGGTTCTCCAGAAGTAGCGATGAAGGGTAGACGCGAAGCGGCTTGTCGCACGACATCGCAGCCTATCAAACCCAAAATCAGGATAGTTGCACAAAGCCAAAATCGCACTGGTTTAATTAATCTCTCCATCCAAAGTTACCTGATTACCGCATTACCTATGTGGGATGATACTAGCAAAATGCATAGATACGCCTTATGTGAATTACGTTCATACAATCAGGCGCGAACATCTTGCGTCACGCGAAGCGGTCTAACGCCTGCGTCAGCCGCGCCGGCTGACGGGCGTCGTCTGCACGCAATGGTTGGGCTATCCATCAGACTGAAAATGCCTTACCGTCAGTTTGACCTTTTGGTGTCGTCCCATGCGCGGCCCGAGCAATCCGGGGCCAGACCTCGTTCGCCATGAGCTGCATGGAGCGCCGGGCGAGCGCTGGATCGGCCCAGTCGTGGCCCGTGTAGAGCAGTGTGCCGAACGCGCCGACCTCGTTTCGGAATGCAAGAATCTGGTCCGCGACGCTCTGGGGGGTTCCCGCGATTACGAGACGCTCGATGCACCGCTTCGTAGAGAGATCGGAATCCGGCTGGTCGGGAAAGTCGCGCATGATGTCCAGCGCGCCGGCCTTCGCGAGCTTGGTTCTCATGACGTGGAAGTAGAAGTTGTGCGCGCCGTCCTCGCGATGCACGTAGCGATGTGCCGTGGCCTCGTCATCGGCCACGAAAACGCTGCGCGCCACGCGCCACCCGGAAGCATCGGCACAGAGGCCCGCCGATCGTCGGCCTTCCAGGTAGTTCTTAATGTGGGCCCGGACGACGTACGCACCCACGTAGGTCGCCGAGATTCCGGACCAGCCGCGCGCTCCCGCGGCGTGCGGTCCCTGAGCGCCCGGTCGGATCGAGGTGATGGCGATGGGCGGATGGGGCTTTTGCAGCGGTCGGACAGCGACACCCACTCCGATGTTCCGATCGAGCGAGCGCTCCGTGGTAGTCCGGTAGAACTTGCCTTCGATCCGGTACGGCGGCTCTTCGCTCCAGATCCGGCATATATGCTCGAGCGCCTCCTGGGTCTTGCGATTTCGGTCCGATCCCAAATCTCCGATGGCTTCTGCGTCACCGGGAACGCCGGGTCCAACTCCCAGGATGAATCGACCCTGCACCAGGTGGTCCACCATCGCGACCTGCGCCGCCACCATCGCCGGGTGGTAGTTGGCGAGCGGAAGCACGCCGGTACCGAAGGTGATCGACGGGCACGCATCGGCGAGATTCGCAATGAAAGCGAGGCTCGAGGTGATCGTCTCGGCCGAGTCGACGAGATGCTCGCCGATGAAGGCCTCGCGGTAGCCGAGTCGGTCGGCGAGCACGACGGCTTCGCGATCCTCGCACAGAACGTCCCCATAGGAACGAGACGGCGGGTGGACGGGCTGGATCAAGAATCCGAGCTTCAGGGAGTTCTGCATTGAGTCTTTATAGTCGTTCATTCGTTCCGTGCCGCCCAACTACTTATTATACGGAAAGTTTTCGTACAATCTTTTTCTTAATCCTAATATATCAAGCATTACAACGAATTCCTGTCTGAATATACAGAGAACTTCTTTATCAAATTATTGTGCGCGATACAAAGGGAAATGAAAGTCGGGTGACTATGCTACCTGAAAGTATAGCTGAAGAACTAAAGATTCATTTACAAAGCACAAAGTTGGCGGGACGGAAACCGACACCACCAAACTTTGTAAGAAGTGTAAAAATTATCCATCAACAAGATTTACAAAAAGGCTATGGTTCGGTTTATTTGCCTTTCGCGTTAGAGAGAAAATATCCGATAGCTAAGTATGATTGGATTTGGCAATTTGTTTTCCCTTCTTGTAGCATTTCTAAAGATCCACGTAGTGGAGAAGTTCGTCGATCTGCCAACATTCCCCCCTGCCCCCTGCCTCCTGGCACACTATAGAAAATGCGGATTAGTATAAGAATTGTAACCTTCCAATTGTCGGCGGGAATTTCTGATGAACTTCTTGACTCACGTTCTGCATTTAGCTGGTTCAGGTGCTTTTGCCTATTACTCTGCTGCTCAAATTCGTGATTCTAAAACCCGCCCTAACATCCTTGCGGGGTTTCAGTTAGCAGAATCTGGCTCTGTGCCATTTTTATCTGCACTTAGCGATCGCGCCGCAGCCGAAGGCGATACATGGCTAGCCGAAAAACTAGCAAAACATGCATCAGATGAAACTAGGCATGGTAAAATTTTTGCCCACGCCTTACAACAGTTGAATAAACAAGTTATAGATTTCAAGGCTCAACCCCAAACTACATCTACAAAAAAATCACAACAGCGTAGTCCCTTTTTCGCAGCATTCTTTGAAGGCTACACCCAAGAACAGCTAAAACCGGCTGTCATTGACTGGGATGTGTTTATGGCTAGCACATACATTCTGGAGTTAGATGCTAGTAAAGACTTTGCGCGAATGGCGAAAGCATTACCTGATAATGAGTCAAACGCTCGTAACTTGAAGTTAGGAATGCTTTGTATTGCTCAAGATGAAACTGGACATGCTGCTTATCTCTACGAAGCGATGATGCGACGGATGTCTGCGACTAAAGTACAAGAACTTGTAGATATGTGGCGAACCCGCAAGGTAAACGCCTTGTTAGCAATGGTTGGCGGTATCCTCCAGCGTAACGGTGAAATGCGATCGCTAGTCCAAGATAGTGCGCCGTCGGAAATCGATTCTGAGTTGGTAGCTACGTCATAATTAAAAATTGAATTGAGAACATTCAACATTTAGCTTGAAAGGCAGGAGGTTTGTCTCTTGCCTTCTTCAAATTCACAAAACTAACTATGAAAGCTGAAGCAGAAAATAACCGCAGGCTGACTTGTGAAGTAGAAACTACCCTAAAGGTGATTGGCGGACGCTGGAAAGTTTTGATTATTAGAGAATTAATGACTGGCGTCAAACGGTTTGGTGAGTTGCAACGGGCTTTACCTGGAGTTACGCAAAAGATGCTTACCCAGCAACTCCGAGAAATGGAAGAAGACGGTATTATTCATCGAGAAGTTTATCCCCAAATTCCACCCAAGGTGGAATATTCTCTGACGCCTTTAGGAGAAACTTTACAACCAATTCTTTATGCTATGCATGAATGGGCTGTGCAACGGTTAGCTCTAAAAAATCACCATCAAATTGCTAACTTATAATTTTAGCTAGCAGATTTCTCCGAATTACGAATTATTTTCTTCGTTGTTTCTTAAATATTCAATCGCTGCCTCTAATCTTGAGGGGTAACTTTCAGCAAACCTTTCAAACCAAAGTCCTTCGGAAGAAAGTGGATCTACTTTGTCTAACCATTTTTTTGCTTCCACTTTCAAAGCTTCTAGTTGTTTGGCTTTGAGTTGTTCTTGTCGAATTCGTTCTTGTTCTAGTTCTTGCTGTCTTTTTAACTCAATAGCGGCATCCTCTTCGGCAAAATCAGCCTGAACTTCTGCCAAAAGGTTATCCATGAAAGATGCCGACTTTGGCAATGATGGAATAAACGATTTGGCTGTGGCTGATTTTGACTGCTGCTGTTGTGGTTGTACTTCTTTATATTCGGTTTGGAGTTCAGCTAATAGCTTATCAATGGAATCCATTTTTGTAATTCCTAATAAATAATATAGCTAGTCATTAATGGCATTAAGTAGTACTTCTGATAGACTCAAATCTTCCATATCTTCCATAGTAATGGTGTCACAGATATCAAACTTAGCACCAGCACTTTGGAGTTCATCATCTAAAACTTTGAGAAAACGGGTAGCTTGGGGATCTGTGCCGACTTGAATGAAGGAAATAGCTAATTCTTCATCTCGATCGATGCGGCGAGAAGCTTCAATAATTACCTTCATTACTGCTTTGCGATCGTCCGGTTCACCATCCGTAACCACTAAAATTGTTTCACCACTTGGCTTGGTTTGACCGGCTGCTTTGCGTTGAAGGTAATCATCAGTTGCATGTTTTAATACACCTGCTAAGTCAGTTGTACCAGAGGGGTCATTTTCTTGAAAAATTTGCGCTACCTTGCCGGATGTCACATTTTCGTATCGCTTAAATTTACCAGAAAATACATAAATAGTAATGCCGTCTGGGTCAAATTGCTCACACTTACTAGCTAAAGCTAAAGTAGATTCCTGTGCTGCAACCCATCTAGTTCTACCACCCTTTTGATCTTTGCTTGCCATGCTGCCGCTTTTGTCGATAATCAAGGTGTAATCACGATTTTCTAACATGATTCAATTCTCCAATTAAGAGCCAATATTTATTAGACTTTGGGCTGATAGATGCATTAGTCAGTTATTGCGTTCGTTAATACATCTACAAGGCTCATATCTTCTAAGTCATCTAAAGTAACCGTGTCACAAATATCAAATTTAGCGCCGACACTTTGCAATTGGTCATCCAAAGCTTTGAGGAACTTAGTTGCTTGGGCATCTGAACCCACTTGAATGATCGAAATTGCTAATTCTTCATCACGTTCCATCTGACGAGTCGCATGAATAATCACTTCAAACACAGCTTTGCGATCGTCTGGTTCACCATCGGTAATGACTAAAATTGTCTCTCCATTTGGCTTGCTTTTACCAGCAGCTTTGCGTTGAAAGTAGTTATTGAGTGCATCCTGAAGTACAGATGCTAAGTTTGTCGTTCCAGAAGGGTCATTTTCGAGAAATATTTGTGCGACTTTGGCTGAAGTGACATCATCGTAGCGTTTAAATCTACCAGAAAACAAGTACACCGTAATGCCATCAGGGTCAAACTGTTCGGCCTTTCTTGCCAAAGCTAGAGTAGATTCTTGGGCTATATCCCATCTACTTCTACCACCCACTTGATCGGGTGTGGACATACTACCGCTTTTGTCAATAATTAATGTGTAGTCGCGATCGCTCATCATAATCTTCCTTTGATTGTTAACGTGTAGTTCTAGTCTAGTGTACGAATTTGACGATACCGTAAGCATTTTAAGGTTTCGTATCAATCTTGCTACTCATTGAAGAAAGAGACAAGGGGACAAGGGGACAAGGGGAGGAAATCAGATGGGGATTCAGACTAGGCTGTTGACTCTGTACCCTTTAGCCCACAAGACTTCATGCAGAAATTGTGTTTTTTATTTTGGCGTAAAGATGGCTGTTGCGCGCGCTTTCACACAAGCAAATGCCAGCACAAATAATTTTTCGGTAATTCCCCAAAAAATAGCCAAAGTCAACAGCCTAGATTCAGACCCCACCTGATTCAAGTCCACCAAAAAGTGGTGGGGGTCTTAAACCCTTGGGCGTTGCCGCACGACTTGGGGATGGGGAGACAAGGAGACTTGGGGAATTGTCTCCCCATCCCCAAGTCCTCTTCGATAAAGCTGTGTCACAGTTGATAAATGCGTTGGCGTAGCCCGCACTTCTCTACGAGACGCTGCGCGTAGCTTGCTTCCACGTTCGCGGAGTGAGTGATACGGCTTCAGTGGCCGCCGCATCTTTGAACAAAATCTTCCTAGTCCACAATCTCCTGGAAACACCAAAAGTTAGTAGTTAATTTGGTTGTTGCAACCCTATTGAGTCTGGGAATAATAAATACTACTCATGCTGGCACACTCGCAATACGGTTCGGATAAGCAGGGGAGGCAAGAGGGTATATGTTCAGCAATTCTTTTCTCCCCCTGCTTCTCTTCTCCCCCTGCTCCCCCTGCCTGCCTCAACCAAGAAATTCCTTAACCGAACGGTATTGAGAGGCTAACTATGTAGCCGCAGCCTTAATATTTGTGGGACAAAACTATCTCTTAGGTAAACCATTAATCCTCTTTATCGCTGAACCAGACCGCCGAACCTTCATGAAGCAACTGGCAAATTTGCAGCAAGTGCAGGATTGGGAAGTCTATCTACAGTCACACAAATGCGATCGATGCTTTAGAAGAGGGAGTAGGGAATGGGGATGAGGGAGCAGGGGAAGTAGGGGGAGCAGAGGGAGCAGGGGAAGAAAAACTAGTGATTATTGACCAATGCTCCATGCCCAATGCTCCATGCCCAATTCCGACAATTCGCATTTGTACCCAACTACAAGAGCCTAATCAGGTAACAATTAGAATTGCTGACAATGGATTGGGAATACCAGAAGATGTTAAAAAACAACTATTTGACCCTTTCTTTACCACCAAGGCCATCGGCAAAGGTACGGGGATGGGACTTGCCATCAGCTATCAGATCATTACAGAAAGACATGGCGGTTCCTTAGAATGTATTTCGCAGCCAGGACAAGGGGCTAAGTTTGTGATTAAGATTCCCCTAATCCAGGATACGTCAACATAATTTGTAATTATTTTGTCAGCTTAATACCTCCACTTCTTGAGGAACCTTCATTTGGTCGAGAATTCCCCAAATTTCTTGTAACATCGGCTCTAACCCGGTGCGGGTAACTGCTGAAATCACAAAAACGGGGGCGTAGGAGAGATGATTAAGTTGGGTGGCTAAGGCCTCCAAATCGACAGTTTCCCGATCAACTGCATCAATTTTGTTAAGCGCCAAAATTTGTGGGCGTTCTGCTAAACCCCGTCCATAAGCTTGTAATTCTTCCTTAATTGTGTTGTAATCTCTAACCACATCATCACTAGTGGCATCAATCAAGTGAAGTAGTACTCGCGTGCGCTCGATATGGCGCAAGAAATCGTGTCCTAGTCCTGCACCGTGAGCCGCTCCCTCAATTAATCCGGGAATGTCGGCGAAAACAGTACCATCGCCAGTAGGTTTCCGCACTACACCCAAATTTGGGATGAGGGTAGTGAAAGGGTAGTCTGCGATTTTTGGACGTGCTGCTGATAAAGATGAAATTAGAGTGGATTTACCAGCATTTGGTAAACCAATAATCCCCACTTCTGCCAAAAGTTTCAACTCTAGGCGCAACTGCTTTATTTCGCCTGGTAATCCTGGGAGGGCGTATTCTGGGGCGCGGTTACGGTTACTCAAGAAATGCTGATTTCCTAGCCCGCCTTTACCACCTTGGGCAATCAGCAAAGTCTGCTTAGGCTCAGTTAAATCTCCTAGCAATTCGCCAGTTTCAGCATCATAAATGGTTGTACCACAGGGAACTTCGATGATTAAATCCTTTCCTCCTGCTCCAGTGCAGTTATTTGGCCCACCACGAGTGCCTTTTTCTGCCTGAAAGCGATGGTTATATCTGAAGTCCAGCAAGGTTTGCAGGTTTTCGTCGGCAACGAAAAATACCGAACCGCCTCTTCCCCCATTACCACCAGAGGGGCCACCAGTAGGCACGTATTTTTCTCGCCGGAAAGCGACAATACCATCGCCGCCCTTACCAGCTTCAACTTCAATTTTTGCTTGGTCTATAAATTGCATACGTAAATAATAGTGAAAAGTGAGGAGTTAGAAATTTAGGAGTTAAAAATTATAACTCCTCACTCTCCACTTTAACTAAATATATGGTGAAACATCTTCACCACATTTATCTGCCAAATAAGACAGGGCACGGAAACGTAAGCCCACCAGTTGCTCATACAAGGGGTTAATTTTACACATCGGCGGTATGTGGACAATCTTTCGTCCAAATAAGGTCACATCCCGCTCAAAGGGACACTGGGAGGGAATCATTTTACACAAAAAGCGGGCTACTCTTGGGTCTTGGATATCTAGCCGATCCAGCCAGTCGCGCAGGGGGTGTAGTGCATCAATTTGACGCTTTGTAAGGCCAGTGCTGGCGATCGCAGGGGTAAGCTGTGGGTATTCTAGAGTGTGGCGAAGCGCTTCTAATAAATCCTCTGGCTGTCCTAAGACTTGGCAGAACTGTTGCAGAACCTGATCTTCGCTGGGAGAATAAGTACCATCTGCGATCGCTACCATCACTGCTGTCCTTAAAAAATTTTCCGCAGCTGGGGTACCTTTATCCAAAACTACGGCTAATTCTTCTGGTGTAATTACCTCTAGTGAGTCGCATTTAATCTTAGGAGCTAATTCATTTTTGGTGATGCTGGCAATTAATTCTTGTTCTTGGGCATCAAAATTACCATCTGCCCAAGCAATGGTGAGCAGCCCACGCAACCAAGCGGCAATCTGTTCGTTGCTGTAGGGGGATTGAACGGTACTTGTCATAAACTCACGTCTCAAGCTTTCCTCAGTCACTACTAAAGTACCCTACCCAGTGACTAGGAAGATAGTGGGGGCAATACAGAATAATCAAGAAAGGGCATAGGCATCGCTGCCTCAAGAAATAAACCAGAGAAATTTCCAAATCGCAACAGTCGATCTTGGGGTAAAATCCATTTGAGAGTAATCTTGAGAATTTTTTCTACTTAAACTGAAAAGAAGATTTAATCTGTGTTGTGGAGGTATTCATGAATAAAACCAAAGTTAACCTCGGCATCATTCAAGAAACACTACTAATTACCCTCTGGGCTAGAGCTTGTGAGCTTCAAGCAGCAGATCCAATTATAGTAGATCCTAAATCATCTGAGATTCTTGCAGCGATAGACTACGAATTTGATAAATTTACTACTGCTAAATCTTCTCAGATAGGCTGTTGTTTACGAGGAACTATCCTCGACAAGTGGGTACGCACCTACCTCAATCAATATCCCCAAGGTTCCGTTATCGAGATTGGTGCAGGACTGAATACACGCTTTGAGCGAGTGGATAACGGCAAAGTTTGCTGGTTTGACATAGATTTACCAGATGTCATGGTTCTGCGACGACAGTTTTTTGAGGAAACGGAACGCCGTAAATTAATCGCGGCTTCTGCCCTAGATACCAATTGGATTGAGCATGTCAAGTCCACTACTAAACAACCTGTTATGTTTGTCGCCGAAGGCGTGTTGCAGTATTTCAATGAACAGGAAGTGAAGCTATTGTTTGCTAATCTTTTGCAGTATTTTCCTGGTTCGTGGTTTGCCTTTGACTCCTTGTCACCGCTAATCGTAAAGAATCAGAAATACCATGACTCACTCAAATACACTTCGGCAAAATTTGATTGGTGTATCTCAAATATTCATAAGATTAAAGACTGGAATTCATGTTACGAAGTAATGGAAGTCTGTAATTATGCCAATCTGCCACCTAAAGATCGCCGACGTTTTTCTCTAATGAATCGTTTACTGATGTTATTTCCTCCTCTGTGCGATTCGTCTCGTTTGGCATTAGTTAAATTAGGTTAGCTCTAAGCAATTAAGGTATACATAATGTTTTCATTTGGCATTGAGCATGAAGTCGCTTTCCTAAACAAAGAAGGAAAATTTGCTGATTTTTCCCACACCAAATTTGCTGATTTCAATCAAATTATTCAAAAGCTACCTACATACCCCAGCGACTATCCTCAACTGCGGGTTGGGGATGCAGGTATTAAGATGAAGAGATGGTACATTGAGGGATTTGAAAGATTTGCAGATTCCGACAAAGTGATAGACTGTCATGCTAAAGGTATCGAAATTAGAACGACTATACACTCTGATATTCAAGGCGCTATTACTGAATTATCAGAAAGTTTTCACTTGCTATGTGAGGTTGCTGCCAACTTTGGTTTCTCACCAGTTTTAGTCAGTTTTAATCCATACAATCCGGTTTTTGAACCTCATCCCCCATTAAACGATTATGAAATCAGACAGCTACAGGCTGATCCTGATGAACAAACTGCTAATATTCACATGGTTTCATACGGCCCAGATTTGAATATTTCAGTGGCAGATTTTTC
This sequence comes from Nostoc sp., assembly GCF_035638895.1. GTDB lineage: Bacteria > Cyanobacteriota > Cyanobacteriia > Cyanobacteriales > Nostocaceae > Nostoc. Next base: position 10,975 of record NZ_DASQZC010000688.1, read on the forward strand.
TACTGAACATGTAATTGATATTGGCAGAAAGTTAACTTATTATAGTCCTTATATCGTCCCTTTTAGTTACAGTTCCCCTTTTTATAAGGGAGGTTTATGGGATGGGCTATCAGTACGAACGTTTATCAGAACTGGAAAAAGACCAGCAGCCTTAGTTTTTGTTCAGAAACAGGAAGAACTGATTGATAGTACACCTTCCTTAACAAAAATCGCCCGCATTCCGGCTGAAGTGGGACGCATTGAATTTAAGGCTTGTGATAGTTGTGATAACTTTTTAATCTATGCAGCTTTACTGACATTATTAAAAGGTTTGGTGTTAGATGAAACCTTGCTGGGTAGAGCAACTGTACCTGATGCAGCATTACACCAACTTTCTGCAAAAGAAGGGTTTGACAACGAGGATATTTTTGGGAATGCGACAAAAGTCTTGCAAGCAGCCGAAGTTGCCTTGGGAGATGACGCAGATGTTCATTATTTAACGCCGTTAAAAGTAATGCTGGCGAAGCGAAAAACAAAATCCCATGAATTAATAGAAATGTTTCATCTTGTAAGTTCTATAGAAGAGGTAATAAGGCAGACTTATCAATTTTAGAGAAAATTGTCAATGGGGACTATTAAGAGCAGAGGGGCAGAATTTTGTGTTTGCTCCTCCACTCACAATAAGGTTCGGTTAAGGGATATAGTTCTTAAAGCCCTTTGATGGGATAAAGTCAAGCTAACTGAAGATAATAGTAGAGCCATTAGCTTGCCAAAACTATATTAAGTCGATATACCTAGAGACTGATTTTATTACGACTAAAGATATAGGAAATTTCATTCTAGAGATTGATGCAGGCATTAGCATTTTCAAAGTACAAGTAGAAACAGGGAACCTTGAGAGAAGATTGTCAATAAAAAACGTAATGATTTTGCTAAAGAATTAAGGTGGTATTTGCTTATTATCCCTTAAATAGTTCGATGCAGAAATCCTAAGACAATTTCTTCGTCAGGTTCGTTTCTAAAGAACTTTCAGATTGAAGCGTAGCTGGCTATTTTTATTATTGCTCTTTACCAAGTAAAATGTGACCTGCCGCTATTTCAGTCAAAGTTCTGCGTTGTTAAAGCTGTTATCGAGGATTTCAAATGAAAATTATTGCTTCTGTCTTAAGTCCAGTACGCTTCCTAGTTGTGGCTTTTACTTGCGCCTTACTATTATTATCTAGTGCTTTTCCTGCTTTTGCGATCGATAGCTACCAAAGTGACCCTACCGAAGGTACTACACAACTGCTTGACATTCAGGCCAAAACTGATGAAGCCGGTAAAGCACCACCAATAGGATTGAAAAAGACTCAAAAAGAGACTAGCGAAGGACTTAATGAGGTTCAGGGAGCTGCTGATATTGACAAGCAGAAGCGTCCAGAAAATTCCCAGAGTGCAACCTCAGTGGAAGAAAATATAAAGAATGCATTGGGGAAAATTACAGGTAAGAACTAAATTAATAGTTCTTGTAATTTTTCGGTAGTAATGGGTGATTGCGTAAGAGCAATGACTCATTACTAATTAGTAATATTAAGCTGACTGACTACAATTTAATTATAAAAATATGTTCACCCTGATCATCTATAATGAAACTGGGTTTGCATTGTTTTGATTAAAGATATTTTAATTGATAATTATATTTAGTATCTTTCTATTATTGTAGCCAAAAAAATCAATAAAGTTCGCTAATTACTAGAATATTGGCTTAACACTACCTATTAAGACATAGGCATAGTAAATAATTTAGTAATGAATTTAAACTCAGAATGTTTCCTTTGGTTGATGTGGATTAGGTGGGAAATTTGGGAAGTTAATAGATAACTTTGCTTAGGGATGGAAAACAATGCGTTCGATAAACATTGGTTTGACTGAAGAACAGCGTCAAGGTGTAACTAATCTGTTAAACCAAGATTTGGCAGATGCTTATCTACTGTTGGTGAAAACCAAAAAGTATCACTGGGATGTCGTTGGGCCTCAGTTCCGCTCTTTGCACCAGCTTTGGGAAGAACACTACCAAACGCTGACTCTAAATATTGATGCTTTGGCAGAGCGGACTCGTGCTTTAGGCGGTTATCCAGTTGGCACAATGGAAGGATTTCTAAAGATTGCTAGCCTCAAAGAACATGCTGGTAATGTTCCCACAGCAACGGGGATGGTATCTAATCTAGTGAATGATCACGAGCAGGTTATTCGTAACTTAAGAGACCATGTGGATCAGTCTGGTGACCAGTTCCACGATCAGGGAACTGCTGACTTTTTGACTGGACTGATGGAACAGCATGAGGAAATGGCTTGGATGCTGCGTTCATTTATTGAAGGCGAAGCATTGGGGCCAGATGGTAGACAGCCAGCAGAAGGGGCTAAGACTCCTGTAGGTGTGTAGCTCATAACGTCTGAGTAGAGGATAGTTATCTGTGAAACCAATTAGAAGGAGGATTGATTTCTCCTTCTAATTGCTGTGAAAGAATTAATCTGCCTGCATCTACCTATTTACCATATTCATTACAAAAATAAGATAATACAAACCAAACAGGGGTTTTTAAGTGCCAGAAGTATATAAAGCAGAACATACTATCTCTGCTGTATTTAAAGAACAGAAGCAAATTGATGATGTGATTCGGCGGTTATTAGACAGAGGTGTGCCTAGAGATCATATTTCGGTCATGGGTAGAAATTTCCAGTCCGAAACTAGAATTGCTGGCTTTATTAGTAAAAAAGATGTGATTGTGGGAGGTTTGAGAACAGGGGCAGTTTTTGGTTCCTTGTTTGGTTCCTTTCTCAGCTTGCTCACGGGTGTAGGCGTACTGTTTATTCCTTTTGTCGGCTCAATCGTGGCAGCAGGGCCTATTGGTGCAGTGCTGTTGGGGGCTGCTAGTGAACCGATCGCAGGTAGTGCAGGTGCTGGTTTAGTATCGGTTCTAACTACTTTGGGGATGCCAGAAGATAAAGCGACTATTTACCAAACCCGCTTACAAGCTGGCGAGTTCTTGGTAATGGCAGAAGTACCGAGCGATCGCGCTAGCGAATTTAAATTGTTGCTCGAAAGTGCTGGTGGCGAAGAAATTCACACAATTGAAAAAACCTTTGCTCGTCCTTGTCCTGGACAGTGCAACAGCCCACAAGACTTGTCTCCTGAAGTTCGCGCTCATCTTTCTGATGAAGCTCAACACACCTTCATTGAGCGCTATAACACTGTTTTCAATGAAAAAAATGACGAGTTCACTGCTGAACAAGCCGCTTGGGAGTCTGTTCATCAGCAATATGATGAAGATGAAAACGGTGTTTGGTCAAAAGCTAAGGTTAAAGCTTAACTGTTGGCTGACTCGCCCGTTTTGAACTAAAGTTCAAGGCTAATAGCTAAAGTCTACTCAAGTAGACTAAAGATTTTTTGGGGTTGCTGAATTGAAGTATGAATCTGGATGTAGAGACGTAGCAGTGCTACGTCTCTACAAGGATTTTGGTATTATGCAAAATCATTTTCATATTATGTCCGCTTGATTGCTTATTAAACCAGAAGTTCCCCACCCCGCCAAAGCTTTGCTTTGTCTCCCCTCCCCGCAGGCGGGGAGGGGCTGGGGGTGGGGTGTAATGGCTGTGGTTAGCATAACTATTTATGCCGACATGTATCATACATGGAATCAGCAACGCCGATTTTTGGATATATATTTAGTCATCTTCAGATGACTTTCGCTATTAGCAAGGAACTTCAGTTCCTTGCGGGACATGAGTTTTGCGTTAATTTGACACTGATGGGCAATGCCGTGTCCCTACCTATAAGAATCGCTATATCTGCGGTTTTAAATCTTCATTAGGGCAATTTATAGCTACCAACACGCAGATTTAACTGCCCTTGGCGCGGGTTTTGGCTGAATATAAATGCGCCTTCTTCAGTTTCCCCACTAGATAAAAAGTCGATCTGTTGCTCTCCTGTTTCTGTAACTTTGCCATTAATTAATAACTCAGCCATAACTTGAACTGACTCGGCTGTGTCTCCTCCACTATTCACAACTTCAAAGGGAACATAAAATTGTCCATCAACTTCCCGAATTGTTTGTTTTTTGGTAACAGAAAGGATGGGAGGTTGATTCTTTTCGTTCAGCCAAGTGTAGCCCACCAGACTTACAATGATTGCTAGGATAAGTGAGGCGACGCTGAATGTTACCCACTCAGCTATTGAGCGTGATGGTTGTTCTGTTTTAGTCATATTGTTAACCTTCCGGCTGCACCGCCAATAGTTGCAGGTAAGCCCAGCATCAAGGTATGATCTAACCACATTGTCCAAGGATCGCTAAAAGTTAACTTTTGAAAGAACCACAACATAAAAGCGCCTGCTAGCAATGATACTAAGTAGGACATAATGGTTTCGCTCGATGGGCGTTGGAAAATTCCCTTTTGCTCTTTACGTTTTTGCTGGTTAGAAAAACCTGCCTGAAATACAATGCCATAAGAAATCAGCAAAGATGCAGCGATCATTGCCAACTCCCAAGGTGGAGAGGTTGCGGCTGCAAGCATAGAAATTTCATCTGTGGGAGCGATGTTAAATGCAATTATGGTTGCACCAATTAGGGTTCCACCCACATCCACAAAAGTGGCGTGTAAATCATCACCTTTGTTCTTGGTTGTGTTATTTTCTCGATCGCTTCCTTGTCCTTTTCCATTGCTGTTTTCAGTCTCTCCCAAAAACTGATTCGCTAATGCAACACCGAGAGCGAAAGGCACACTTTCAAAGATGATTTTACCTAAAGATTCCTTTAGGGAGGTTTCTGGTGTCAATTCTCGCAATAGTAGCAACACAAAGGCAGAGCAAGCTAGTCCGATCGCGATCGCTTCTACGGTATCCATTACGGCTTGATGAGTTCGCCCGGTATATCTGCGTTTGCGAAAGCCTTCTGTCTCATTCAGCAAGTAAACCACAATAAACATGAATGCGATCGCCATCATCATCAGTTGTGGTTTTACCAATGACCCAATCCACCAAACCTCCATTGTGTACAGTAAAGGTATACCAAATAAAAAACCTCCGCAAGCACCCCGAATGATGTCATTAATCTCACTCATCCATGCATTTTTTTGACGTTTTGTTGCCACTCCTTTACTTTCCCTTTGTTGATTTGCTTTGACTAATACTAATTCTCTATGAAGGTGCATATAGCAGCCCTAAATTCTTCGTGAAAAGTTAGATCCTCGGCTTCTTTGAGAAGCCGGGGATGTGGACATCGCGAATTTATAATATTTTCAGATTTCTGAAATTGGGTATTCTGTCGCACCTCGTATCTATCTTAAGATACATAATCTAAGAAATTATTCTCTCGGTTGATGGAAGTCAAAAATAATACACTACTGTTAGTTTATGTAATAGCTGAATCAACTACAAGCTGGAAATAAAAACCATGAGTGCCGAAAAAAGAGTAGAAGCTACTGCAAAAAATATTGAAGGAAAAATTCAAGAGGTTGTGGGTGAAATAACCGGCAATCCACAAGATAAAGCTGAAGGACAAACAAAGCAAGCCCAAGCCCAAGCAACTCACACTGTAGAAAACATTAAAGACGAACTTAAGAAAGCTTTAGATTAATTTAGTTTTTGCAGTGTAAATAGAAATACTAGACTAGCGATGATTCATGAATCATAGTGTAATATTAATTACTCCACTTACTTTGAGAAAGTGGAGTTTTTGTGTCGGCTTCTTTTGAAATACATTTAAGATGGGAAAATATCAAGAATCATTGGGAGGAATCAATCGTCATGACTGTTATTGTTGCAAAGTGGACGATTGACGAATATCACCGCATGATTGATGCTGGCATTTTGAGCGCTCGCAAAGTAGAACTACTTAAGGGAGAAATTGTCGAAATGTTGCCGGAAGGAGAACCCCATGCTTATTGTAGTGATGAAGCTGGTGAGTATTTAGCAAAGTTATTGGCTGAACGTGCCAAAATTCGCCAAGCCAAGCCTATCACCTTACCTAACGACTCAGAACCAGAACCAGATATTGCCATTGTCCAACGTTTAGGACGCGAGTATCGAGAGCATCATCCCTATCCAGAAAATATTTTTTGGTTGATTGAGTATGCTAACTCCAGTTTAGAAAAAGATTTAGAGAGAAAAAGCAAAATCTACGCAGAAGCAGGTATTTTAGAGTATTGGGTTGTCAATATCAAAAAGCTTCATTTAGTGGTGTTTAGAGAAATCTTAGATGGAGAGTACGCAACCAAATTTACATTGACTGCGGGAACAATTCAACCTCTGGCATTTCCAGATATTTCTATTGCGGTGGAACAGATTATTAATAGTTAAGGTAATTACAATTCAAAATCAAAATTTAAGAAAAAATTTTAATTTAACGTCAGTTAGACAACGGTGTACACACAAGTCGAATTACCCCCCTTAATCTCCCCTTATAAAGCAGGGCTGTTTCATTCCCTAAAGAGCGCTAAATATAAGGGTTCTAGCAATTTAAAATTGATTATTTTGTTACCAGCGTGCCAAGAAAATGAACAATTTTACTGTTGTTCAAGTGCTTAAAAGTTCATCTTATCGTCACCCTCACTTACAATTTTCTCGCTAACCATCTTGACAAATCCTGTTTGAAATGGAATGAATCAGCCCTGCCCTTATAAAGGGGGGAAATGAGATTTCTAGTTCCCTTGTCGTTTGCCAAATTATTTGTCAACGCAGACAAATAATTAGTTAATGTACAACGACATTGGCAAACGACAATAGTCTTACTGAAAACATCAAATTCCATGACTTTTACCAATTACCCAATTACGCCGGAAAAATCGGGCTAATGCTGATTCTTCTAAAGATAAATAAATTGGCCGTCCGTGGGGACAGGTGCGAGGGTTGCGAGTCCGTTGCCAATTATCTAAAAGTGTCTGCATTTCTTGTTGGTTCATGGGTGTACCATTACGAATGGCACTGCGACAGGCGACTGCTACTTGGGCTGTTTGTAAATCGCCTCCCCAACTAAGTTCTAAAATTGCTTCTGCATAGTCGTCTCGCTGCTGCAAAGGTGCGGGTATGTTTCGCACTGCCCAAAGTTGCTCGCCAAAGGGGTCTATTTCTAAACCGATGCGTTGCAGTTGCGATACTTGCGCTGGTGACAATTGATAAAGAATGATTGGCGGTTCGACGGGGACAAGTTGCCAATCATCACACAAT
>NZ_DASQZC010000689.1:0-5461 GCF_035638895.1 Nostoc sp.
GAACTTCACAGAATTTCAAATAGTCAGCCCGCCAATGAAAATTATTGATAGCAGTAGTAAAATTTTCTGCGGTTTCTAGTGCTTCTGGGGATATCTCTGGTTCTTCTGTCTGGTTGTCTTGGATTTGTGCTTCTGTCATGCTGATTTTCCGTGATGATTCTGCTGTGTATAGTCATCAATTGCTTTTTTGGTTAAAGCCAAAACCAAACTAGGAACCGTTCTGTAATCTTTATCTGCCCATCCCTGTAAAACTTTGTACTCTTCATCTGTCACACGAATTGTAATAGTCGGTTTTTTAGAAGGCATAGTGTAACACTTATCAGTTTCTATAGCGAGTAATTATAATTATCCTCCTTTAAAACAAATAGGTTTAATTATTGATAAGTGCTTTACTAGCTTTTAAATGTTGACAGGTGCAACACCTTTAAATTACCATAACACCAAGGCAATCGATCAACAACAAATCACTAATTAGCATCCTACGAGTACCCCAGAGACTTACACAGTAAGGGGTTTAGCGATTAGGTGCGACATTCTGCTGCTTACTTTATCGGTTGTTGACTAATTAACCATTAATTCACATTAATTACTGTAATAAACCCATGAAACCTAGACGGAGTAAACATTCTACAGATTTAGACTCATTTCTTGATTTCCCATCTACCAAGACATATTTAGCTGAGGTTTTGGGTGTTAGCCGTTCTACGCTTTGCACTTGGGAGAATTTAGCTTTTTGGAGAATTCCCAGTTTCAGAAATGCTTACCCCAAAAAAGCCGATGGCATTCACGACCGCGAGTCCCCCTTATCGCCATATCAAGCATGGGTTTTGGGAAGAGTAGGGCGATTAATGGCACAGCTACGACGCGGCGAACGAGTCAAAGGCTATATCGCCAAAAACCCGAATGATTTTTCTAGATACCGCTATCAGCAAGCATTCCAGCAAGTGAATCAGATAAACAAGGAAGCGTAAATCATGGCAACACGAAGAAAGGTTACAGCAGCAGCAGACACAGTAAGCATTCATGATGCTTGCATAAAATACATGGCCACAGAACAGAGTTTAAGACTGGCTTTAAGCAATATTCGCCCGGATGACTTCGACACTGCAAAGGCGATTTCAGAATTGGATTTAGAAGCGATCGCTCCATATTTCCAGCCAAAACAAACACAGTTACCAGAAACAGCCCGAAATATCGAAACTCCTGTACAGACTGAGCAAACCACAGAACAGCAACAGAATGCCCTTTCCTTGCCCCAGCAACAGCAACATCTAACATCTGCTACCCAATCCCCAAACAATCATGCCCAACTAACGCTAATTGACCAGCTAGCGAAACAAGCCGAGCAAGAAATTCAGTTAGTAGATGCGATCGCACAAGTCAAAAACCAAATCATCCTCAATAACTTGGCTGTTCGTACCTCCGAACTGACAGAGCAAATTAATCAGCACTGGCTTAATCAAAAACAAGGCTATTTAGGGTCAATTCGCGGCTTGGCTGACCTTGCACAGCAAAAGCCAGAAGTTACCCCAGATGATACCGATTTGACCCAAGAGATTGATTCTATTTTGGGCGAATTGGGAAAAAAGCTAATCGTGTGAGGGCGGAAAATATTTTGCTGTCCCCGCTTGACTTACTCAATTGGCTGCTTAAAAGCTTCGTAAATCTATTTTTTAAGAGCGATCGCCCTACCGTCCAAGAAAAGCGATCGCCATGACTACTGCATCTATCATGCCTAGTCTTGCCAGCTTTAAGAGCAATCTAACTCAAAAAATAGTAGTAGCAGCAGAACAAGTAAATTCAGCATCAACCCCCGAACCAGCACCACATAGGGGCAAAGGGAGACGCTAAAAAAAGGGGGATGTTTGCCAGCATCCCCTCGCAACATTTGTAAAATCCCATTTCTGGGGATGTCTCTTAATTACCCCGCAATTATGCCATATAGCACCCATATCAAAAACGCTTTATGGATGACTTAAATAGCCACATTCAGGATGCAAAGACAGACGAAACAGAGCTAAACCAAGTCCTCAGAAAATACGATTTAGATGAGGAATTAGCGCTTGAATTTAGCGACATCGACAAAGCATTTAGACAACTAGAAATTAAATACCAATCCCTACTGAACACTAGAAAATTTTTCAACAATGGCTAAGATTGACACTACAAAAGCAGCCGCCCAAGCTGTAGCTGAAAAGCTGGCAAGAGGTAAACAAAACTCGGCATCTAGTAATAATTCCATATCTGCTAATTCTGCCACCATTGCGATAGATAGCCGCATCCCTGGCTTACTAACTGTCACCCCTGATTTAATACCGGGGATGATGCCACCATTCCAGCCTAATCAGTACCAGATTTCAGATCCGCTTAATCCTCCTGAAAATCTTCCCCAGGCAACTCAAAGCCAATTTGATAAAGGGATGAAAATTTATGAGGGTTCTACACGAGCGCTTAAGTTAACAGGTGCAGCGCTCGACCTGACACGCGAGAAATTTACTGTCATTGGTAAACACTCAAAAGCTTTTGGTGCTGGCATTCAAGCGGCTACCGAGATTGAAAAAGTCAAAGGTAATTATTTGGATTACCTGAGTCAAAAAGAAGTAACTAGCCAAAAGTCAGTGACTCTTGATGTGAGCCAAGTAAAGACGATCGCGGATACGAATATCTCGGTTTATAGCAAAGATGAATTAAACCAAAAACTATTACAAGCACAAATAAAAGCTGAGGAATTAAGGCTAAAAACTGTTGAGTCACAGGGAAATCTAGCAAGCTTTAAAGCCCAGTTGGGTGATTATCTGGAGGTGAAATCATGAGGTTATCTCACAGCTTAGGGCTAAGTGCTTTTAGCTTGTGCGCTGGTTTGGCAGTAGCTTCTGGAGGGTTTACTAATGATATAGCCAAACTAATCTCTATGCTTGGCGTGGGAGCATTACCAGCGAGTTTTGTTACCTACTTTGTCGCGGATACTAAATCACAGAGATTACTAAATGATGCAGAAAGTAAAAATCAAAAAGCAGGTGAAACACTCCATAAAATCATCAGGGATTTTGACACTTGCAAGTCAAGGTTAGCCAATGCTAGCAGTCAGCTAGAATCCTTGAAAGATGAACTCAAAGAAGCGAGAAATACTATCAATTCGCTAGGTCATAACAAACTAGAAAATACGGGTTTAATCGCTCAACTGCAAGCCAAGTTGAATCAAGCTTTTACCCAGTCACAGCAAGATAAACAGCGTATTGAATATTTAGAATCCGAATGTGAGCAATGGGAATTTAACTTTAAATCTCAGGTAGAGACTGAAGCTAATCAACGCTTTCAACTTGCCAAGTCTCAGGAGTTAGAAAAAATTTACTTAGAGCATGACTCGATAACTAGTGAAGCTATGCGGCTATTTAGACGGCTGCAATCCTGGGGTGAAAAAGTTGCTCATGGTCATGCTTCCAAAGCAGAAATTATCAAGAGTTTAGCAAGTAGCTATAACGAAAATTTAGATGAGGTTGGGGAGGCGATCGCAAGTGAGCGCCAAAATTATCTTCTACAAATCGAACTACTAAACGAGCGTGTAGGTCAGCTACAGCAACAATTGCAAGGTGATTTGATAGAACCTGTTTATGGCGAATTTGGTTTTGATGTTAACGGGAAAATCGCCAACGAAATAGCGCGTACTTTGTTTAGTGATCTTAGGCTAGCTTTAGGCGTTAAAGGCTTCCAAATTAAGCCTGACGGCGTTGTAGATGTGGGCTATGGTTATTCCCTGTCTGTGCATCCTAAAGCCGTTGTGGAAGCTATCAGCAAGCACTCTGAAACACTGGCTAAAAAGTTAGGACTGTTCAAAATAACAAGCGTTCGCAAGTTGGAAGTAACCGACTGTGTTGTGGTCAGTTACCGGATGTCACCAGCTATCAAACCAGATGAAATTAAGTTGATGGTTGGGACTGCTGACGAATTTATTAACTATGTAGTCAGTCACCCTATCCGCTATCGGCTGATTGCAGATCCCGGCGTTGGTAAAACCCCAACCACTGCGGTAATGATTAGCGAAATTGTCAAAGCTGGATGCACTCGCGGTAATACCGGGAAGGGTGAGAAAGTGCCTCATACTCTGGTTACGGTATCTTACCCCGGTGCTGTTGCTTCACTCAAAGATAGCAATTACCCATTAGAGCATTTTCTTAAATATGGCGATACCACAGCCGCGATTAAATCCTTTGATGATTGCCTAGACGATGGAAATTTTAGAGTTCAAAACCCCACATTCGCTGCTAACTTCTTTCAAATTTGGGCATGGGATGAACTTGACAACACTCTAAATTCTTGCAGTGAACCATACAAGGCAGGGGAAAACCTTAAGAAGATTTTTAAACAGTTTGGTCATAATAACATCGGCTGGATTGTATCGGGTCAATCAGTGATGACCAAACAAATCCCAGGTTTTACCAACGATGATCGGTCACTCTTTACCGAGATAATTATTGGCATTCCCAAGATTAGACATTATCTAAATACCTATGGTAAGGGTAAAAATAGCGAATCTAATTTGGCTAAATTAACTCGTAATTTAGACGCTATAGAGGAATATATCGACTATAAAAACGAGTTAGTAACCGACGATGCTAGATTATTGAGAGTAGCCTTAGTAGTCGATTCTCGCTCACCCAAGCTTTATTTTTTACCTAATCTAGATAAAGTCAGTTTTAACTATCAAGAAATAGAGGAGACAAAGCGACTGGCAAGACTTGCCAAGTTCCCTGGCACAATTGGCAATGGACTGGTAAGCAGAAGTCCAAACTATTACACAGCAAGCGCTGACACAATGGTAAGCTTACCACCAATTTCGACTATAGGGGGTAGTTACCAATCTGGTATAATTCCCCACTGTCCCCATTGTGGAAACGCAAATTTAAAGCTACAGAATGATAAAAGATATCGCTGTTTAAACTGCAAAAAACGCACAGTTAGCAATAAGATAGTCTGGAAATAAATCAAAAGTGTTGAATGTTTTACTAGCAAATCGTTATTAGGTTTCAATCCCAGTTATTGAAAATTATTTGTCCTATTTGATTCGGTGCCCAGTATCGATAATCTTTTAACTCTTCTGCACTCAAATCTGCAACATGTTCTTCTGTTGGATCAGTTTCTAAATACTCTTTACTCAGCACCTCATACCCCAAAGCCTCAAATGCAGCTTGCAACAGTGGCACATTAAAAAAAACAAATTGTATATCTTCTGTGCTGCTGAAAGCGAGTATATGATTATTTAGCAGGATGGTGACATTCATACTGCTACAGTTGTGATATTCCCGCAACTGCATACGGCACAAGTAGTTGTAGCGAACTGCAAACATAAATCGTTAAAACTGCAAACAAGCCATTTTTGAAACCACATTATTTGCAAATAAGAGGGGTCTCAAAACCACAATAACTGCAAATGAAACCACAATAATTGCAAACAAACCGCAAA
>NZ_DASQZC010000690.1:0-48503 GCF_035638895.1 Nostoc sp.
AGTCGGGAGTGGTAAAATTCCCTACTCCCTACTCCCCATTCTTTACCTTGTAATCCGCCGCATATAATTTCCCCACAACTGAGCGGCTTGAGCGCTGCTACCAGATGTAGGGGAATTATTGTCGTTTCCCAGCCAGACACCAGTTACAAGCCGGCGACTAGGGATAAAACCGATGAACCATAAGTCAACGTTTTTATCAGTCGTGCCTGTTTTCCCAGCTTCGCCCAGTCCAATGGCAGCACTACGACCAGTACCTCTGGTGACTACGCCACGCATTAAACTAGTCATCTCATCGGCTACACCATTAGACAGAACTCGTTTGTTGGCATCTGGATCTTGGTCGAAGGAGTAGATTACACGACAGGTTTTGATATCATTGCGATCGCGGCAATCACCACTGTCTAAAATTCGGTTAATCGCATGGGGAGGATTCCGTACACCACCATTACCAATAGCGCCAAAAGCACCAGTCATTTCCAAAACATTGACTACACTTTGACCTAGTACCAAGCCAGGAACTGGATCAAGTGTTGACTTTATTCCCAAATTCTGTGCCATAGCCACGACTTTATTCAGCCCGATTTCTCTGGCAACTCGCAGGGCGATAGGATTTTCTGAAAGAGCAAGCCCCGTGGCAATATCTAAAGTAGCGCCAGCACCAGCACGACACGGCTTATAAGTAAAGCCTTGCCAAGTTAAAGGAGCGCAAGAATAACTTTTTGATTCTGAAAATCCCTGTTGAATAGCAGCCGTGTAAGCAAAGATTTTGAAGGTGGAACCTGGTTGTCTTTTGGCTTGAACAGCACGATTGAACTGACTTTTTCTGTAATCAGTCCCGCCCACCATTGCCAGGATACTGCCTGTACTAGAGTCAAGAGTTACTACCGCCCCTTGAGAAAAATTAAAATTTCTACCGGCGTTGTTCACTGAATTATTTAACGCCGCTTCTGCTTGACTCTGTATCACTGGATCAAGCTTGGTTTCAATGATATAATTTCCTTCTCTTGCGGCTCCCTCCCCTAAGATTGATTCAAGTTCAGAGAAGACATAACTGTAAAAATAAGGTGCGATCGTCTTAGCTTGCTGTTCACAGACTTTAGGACTAATTTGGACAGTGGAGCGTCTAGCTCGGTTTGCATCTTCAGGTTTAATTTTGCCCATCTCCAGCAAGCGCTTAATTACGCGATTCCGGTATTCGGCTGCTTCTAGCTTATTTGGACTATCCCCACAAAAATCGAAAGCGTTGGGAGCAGGTAAAATTCCTACTAACGTTGCTGCTTCTGCCAAAGTTAATTCTTTAGCGGGCTTCTCAAAATAATACCGGGATGCATCCTCAAAGCCAGAGGTATCTCCCCCCAAAAAAACCCGATTTAAGTACATCAGCAAAATATCATCTTTGCTGTAAAAGGTTTCGAGCTTTAAGGCAACAACTGCTTCTCGCAATTTGCGTCCAAGGGTATCCTGTCTGCCTACATACTCGCGGAACAAACTGCGGGCAACTTGCTGGGTAACAGTGCTGGCTCCTTGCTGCACATCTCCACTGCGGCTATTGATCAACACGGCTCGTAAAATCCCCACAGGGTCAACCCCAAAGTGCCAGTAATAACGACTATCCTCTGAAGCCACCACCGCAGCAGGCAAATAAGAGCCAAATTCCTCTAAACGCTTCATGTCTACGTGGGAGGTAGTCCGAGGCTCTCTCAGGGGAGTGGCTCCATCACGGGCGTAAACAACTACTGGGGCGCGTGTAGCTGTAGGTAGGGGTTTAACTTGAAATTTCAGCCATTCCACGCCAATTACTAATGCTAACAGGGCACTAGTACCACCAACCCCATAAGCTGTCCAACTTGCAGCTTTCACATACCAGGCTGGTGGATCGACGTACTGCAACCGCACAGAAGCGGCAAGTTCTGGAGGCCCTAGAGTAAGAATATCGCCGTGACGCAGTTCTAGAGAATTGACACGACGCTTGCCACGATAAATGCCATTGGTAGAGTTTTCGTCTTTGATGACAAAAACTGGCGTGCGTTGGCTAGAATTCCGCGATAGCGACAGGTGAATTTGGCTGACAACAGGGTTACGGATAACGATATCGCTGGATTTGGAGCTACGACCTAGAATATAGCGATCGCCCAACAGTGGATATACCTCTGCTTTATCCGCCCCCGCATCCTGCACCCAGAGTTCCGGTACTTTGGCATTAGGCTTGAGCGCCAATTTAGAAAAATCGACCCTAGCTTGGATAGTATGTACCGCTTGAGTCAGTTGACCAAGTAAAGTTTGTGGCTTTTGAGGGGGTTGGGGAGAACTCATCGGCTATTTACATCACACTTTTTAGTGAAGAATCGGGCGAATTACAATCAATATTAGATGTTAGTCTTTCATCATTTTACTCATAAGCCAAAGCATAAATTATCTATACGTAATTTTCTGACTTAATTTATACTTTGCATTAGTCTAACACCAAAAATCTTTGTGTTTTTTGTTACTTTATTATATAAATATAAATTTTTATCTATTCTTAAAGGCTTACTATATCAATGTAAATCGTTATATAACTACGATTGTAGTTTTAATTTATGTAATTTTAGACACTAGCCATGAATAAATAATAGATTTAATTTTTACCAATTTTACATATCCACATATTCTGAAACAAACCTAAATATATTCATTTAGGAAGATTTTCTAAATTCTATTCTCTGTTTTAATGGGCCGAGTGTTCCGTTGAGGTTAATTACAGAATAATGGGAAAATCTCTGACTCTGATTGGTGCAGCTTTATCTTTAGCATTTACCGCTAACATTGCTGTGGCCGAATCTAGTAAATCCTCCATAGCCCAATCCAGTAGCGACTCAACTAGTGCACCAACGGAAATTAAGATGTCGCCAGAAGGGATGAAAATTCTATGCGAGTATTTTCCGCTCAACTCACGCTGTCCCGGCGGCACAGCAGTGACCCCTAGCGCTCCTAGTGGCACTACAGCACCAGCAGAAACCACGCCTAGTGGCACCAGCACTCCAGATAGCACAACTGCACCAGGTAGCACAACTGAACCTGGAGCCGGATCTGCCACTCCCGAAAGCACTCCAGCACCAGGAGCCGTTACCCCATCTGATCCTAGCGCTCCTAGCAACTTAAATCCAGCACCAGGAACTCTTACCGCACCTGATTCTGGCGCTCCTAGCAACTTAACTCCAGCACCAGGAGGCGCAACTACACCTGAGTCTGGCGCTCCTGCTGGCAGCATTACCGTACCAGGAAACCCAACTACACCTGAGTCTGGTACTACTGACACCAATCCCGAACCAAGTACTGGTTCTCCCAATAATACTCCAGGCTCTAGTTCTCCAACTCCTAGCCGGTAATTAAATTAAAAGCTGAGGCATAATCTGAATAATAGTTTGCCATCAGCGATCGCCAGTGCATATTGACCTCTTACACCAGTTATGCAAACTGGTGTAAAATAACAACTCAAAATCGCTCAAACCAATGAGCAAGTCTTCGCATACAGAATTGAGCAAAGGTTTTAGTAATTAATAGCCTGGGATGAATCATCCCAGGCTATAATAATTTAATGCGACCTGTCAGTTTAAGTCGGTGTTTTTTGAAAGGAAGCAATTAACAGGCACACAATACCGATACTAATAAATGAATCTGCCACATTAAATACAGCAAAGTTAATCAGGCGAAAATCAAGAAAATCAACGACGTAGCCTAAAACAAAGCGATCGATACCGTTGCCCATAGCTCCACCTAAAATCAAGCCATAGCCCAACTGATCCCACAAATTTAACGTTGGACTAAACAAGGCCAACGCTATCAATACTAAACTCACTCCTAAAGATAACCAGCGCAACCACTCAACTTTCCCACTTAACAGACTAAAAGCGGCACCAGTATTAGTGACATAGGTGAAGTGAAATATTCCAGGTAAGAGTGGCAGTGTTTGCCCCAAGCTAAAGGTTTGCACCACCCAGTATTTTGTTATTTGATCTAAGAAAAAAGCTATGAAGGCAGCTATCCAGAAAAGGCGATTTTTTAAACGCATGAAACTAGGGACTAGGATTAGGGACTAGGGACTAAGGACTAAGGATTAGAAGAATTTTAAATTTCTAGCCCCTAGCCTCTAGCCCCTTCATGACTAATAAAACATTAAGTGACGCAATATATATGCTATTACAGTAACGGCACAGACCACACTTAGTTGCCCTGGTAGTGCAAACCAGGAATATCTAAGGATTGCTTGCATCAAGGGAAGATTTTCTGTACCTTTCCACTGAAAAATATAGCTAATAATCAAATAAGTAATACCGCATAGGTGGAGAGTTAACAAGCCACAGATGCAACTAAAGGCGAGAGTTTCTAGTCGAGGTCTAGCTTTAAAAGCGAACAAGCCACAAATCCAAGCTCCAGGAATAAAACCTAATAGATAGCCAAATTGAGATAGCTTAACATAACCAATACCGCCCCCATCGGCAAATACAGGTAATAAGGTCAACCCCATGACTAAATAGGCAATTTGTGAGAGCGCACCAGCATTTTTGCCCCCTAAACAACCTACCAGCAATACTGCGCCAACTTGAAAAGTGACACCTAATGAAATTGTTTGAATTCCGTGCTTACTCCAATTCCAAGGTAAGGTGATACCATAAACTTCTAGGAAAGTGCCACCCATTGTCAGGAGTAAGCCAATCATTGACCATAGTAATTGATTGGAAGCAGCAAACATTTATTCAGTCAACCAAGGAAAGGCAAAAGGAAAACCAACAGCAAGTATTACTGCAAGACGGAAGTTAAAAGCATTGTATTCGAGACTTTTGTGCATTTGAAATGGTATTTTTATTTCCGCGCCTACTGTACTAGTATATTCATTAGTGTTAAAATAAGATTCTTGCTGATAAATCTAAGAATTGGCACATTTTTTTGCCTTTTTGGTATGTAACTTTTCAGTTCTGCAAATTATGGCTTAGGTATATATAGCTATAATTTTATTGCCTGAAGCGTAGTTTGATTATAGCCTTTGACCTAATACATGTTAATAGTGATTATAAATTTTTAGATTCAATACCAACTTTTGCTACAAAGTATTAAAGATATTTCCTGAATTCACTATTTTTTAGCGTTTCTCTAAACAATAATTTCACTCGCTAAACTTAGATTATTTAGTTATGGATTGAAGTCTGTTTAAAGTGATAAGCAAAATTTCATATTAATATCCAAATTTAGGAGTCTCAAATTATACCATAGGTTGCCATTTTTTTATGAATTGACCATAAAATTACAGTAGTAAAAAATTTTTGTAAATATCTGTAACCAATTTGCTGTGGTACTATTTCTAATATTTAACTAAAGCAGCAGTATAAATTCTATTAAGTAAAAGTAGAAACGAGTGTTTGTTCTTCATCAAAAAAAAACAAGCATTTTTTGCCTTCTTAACCTATCCTTTACCTTAACATTCATCTTTTAAGGGTATCCTGAGAAGCGCTCACCTGAAAAGTTACCCAAACATTGATAGCGATGCCCTCACCTCTTAGTGTAACAAAAATCCATCGCCTCACAGCTTCAGTTTCAGTGTTAGCACTGACAATCAGCCTAGCTGCATGTGGCGGACAGCAAAACCCAGATAATACAGCAACCAATTCTGGCACTGCTACAGATACCACTGCCTCCAGTACAACCAAATTAGATTTGGGTGGAAATGTCAAGTTAAGCGGGGCTGGTGCGTCTTTCCCAGCACCACTGTATGATACATGGTTTACGGATCTAAACAAAAAATATCCAAATCTGCAAGTTGACTATGCTTCAGTTGGTAGCGGTGCTGGAGTTGAGCAATTTATCAAAGGGACTGTAGACTTTGGTGCCAGCGATGTTGCTATGAAGGATGAAGAAATCCAGAAGGTGCCAGCCGAGAAGGGCGTTATTTTACTGCCTGTAACTGCTGGTAGCATCGTGCTAGCTTACAACTTGCCAGATGTTGCAGAACTAAAGCTACCACGAGCCGTTTACGCTGATATTCTACTAGGCAAAATCACCTCTTGGGATGATCCCCAAATTGCTAAGGCTAATCCAGGTGTAAAACTTCCTAAACAGGCAATGACAGTTGTTTATCGTTCTGATGGTAGCGGAACAACAGGTGTGTTTACAAAACACCTCAGCGCTATTAGCCCGGAGTGGAAGACTAAAGTTGGTGAAGGCAAAACTGTAAATTGGCCTAAGGGAGTTGGTGCTAAAGGGAATGAGGGTGTTACCGCCCAAATCCAACAAACGCAAGGTTCTATTGGTTATGTCGAGTACGGCTATGCCAAACAAAATAGTCTCAATTTTGCTGCTTTGGAAAACAAAGGCGGTCAGTTTATTGTACCTACTGAGGAGTCAGCCTCTAAAACTCTGGCATCAGTAACTTTACCCCCTGATCTCCGTCTCTTTATTTCCGATCCCGAAGGTGCGGATTCCTATCCCATCGTCACTTACACCTGGATTTTGGCTTACAAGAAATATCCCGATGCGGCAAAAGCTAAGGCTGTTGAAGCTGCGATCGAATACGCTTTAACTGAGGGTCAGAAGAATTCTGTGGCACTGGGGTATGTTCCTTTACCCCAAAACGTCATTACAAAGGTGGCTGCTGCTGCCGATCAAATCAGTCCAGAGTATAAAATTGCTGTTGGTAGTGGTACTAGTGCTAGCAAGTAGCTACAGTCAAGACATGAGCATTCCTAGAGAATAATTTTTAGGCTGGTTACTAGACTGTAGGCATTTGTAATTTGGAACTCTGGGTTACCAATGTCTCAGTTTAAAAAGGCTATGAGGCAACAATTTTGTTAATATGGTTGCCTCCCATATTTTGTTCTGATTTAATTGTGAAAGTCGGTAGTCATGACTACAAATTCTCAAAACCTTTCATCAGCGACAAAAAATCGCTCTGATGTAGAAAAGTCCCTAGATCAGGGTTTTATTTGGCTTACTAAAATTTTCGCCTTTGGGGTTGCTGCCGCTTTATTATGGATCGGCTTACAGGTTGCAATTGCTTCTTGGCCTGCCATGCAAAAGTTTGGTGCTAGCTTTTTAGCTAACACCACTTGGAACCCAGTTAATGATACCTACGGGGTGCTACCTCAAATTTATGGAACTCTCTTGAGTTCTTTTATTGGTTTACTGATAGCTGTACCGATTGGAGTTGGTACTGCTATAGTACTAAGCGAAGATTTTTTACCCGCAAAAGTGAAGTTGGTATTGGTTTTTGCGGTAGAACTGCTTGCAGCTATTCCCAGCGTTGTCTACGGCGTGTGGGGTATTTTTGTTTTAGTGCCTATCTTAACTAACTTGGGAAAATGGCTCAATAGTTACTTTGGCTGGATACCATTTTTTAGCACCCCCCCTACAGGCCCAGGAATGTTACCGGCAGGAGTCATATTAGCAATTATGACTTTGCCCATCATCACAGCTCTATCTCGCGATGCCTTAATTTCTATACCCTCCAGTTTGCGCCAAGCAGCCGTAGGACTAGGAGCAACTCGATGGGAAACCATCTTGCAAATTCTGATTCCAGCAGCCTTTTCAGGGATAGTTAGCGCTGTGATGTTGTCACTAGGTCGGGCAATGGGAGAAACAATGGCTGTAACAATGTTAATTGGTAATTCCAACAACATTAGTATCTCACTGTTAGCACCAGGCAATACGATTTCTTCTCTACTAGCAAATCAATTTTCAGAAGCTAGTGGTTTGCAAGTGTCGGCTTTAATGTACGCTGCTTTAGTTTTATTCTTTTTGACCTTGGTAGTCAATATGATGGCCGAGTTTATCGTTCTGAGAGTCAAGCGACTGTAGCCTAGTGTTGGATTGAATTATGACTTCTAGTTTTCCAGAGCGCAGTCTAACTCGCGCTCCCATGTCTCAAAGGACACTGTTTAATACAGTAATGACTGTAGTTGCATTTATCTGTGGGGTATTGGCACTTGTGCCTTTGCTAGCAGTCCTTTCTTACGTCATTATTCAAGGCTTTAGCAGTTTGAGTCCTAACCTATTTTTTGAACTGCCACCCAAAGCTTTACAACAGGGAGGAGGCTTTGGTAATGCAATTTTGGGCACACTATTAATGGTAGGAATTGCTGCCCTGATTAGTATTCCATTTGGTGTTTTGGCGGCGATTTACATCACAGAATTTAGCTCGGCCCAAGTAGCGAGATGGGTGCGTTTTGCGGCTAATGTCCTGAGTGGAGTCCCGTCAATTATTGCTGGAGTATTTGCCTATGGCATTGTAGTTTTGACACTGGTAAAGTTAAACTTAGGATCATACTCTGCTTTAGGTGGCGGGTTTGCACTGTCAATTTTGATGTTGCCAATTATTGTCCGAACCACTGATGAAGCCTTGCAGTTAGTATCGCAGGATTTGCGACAAGCATCTGTAGGGTTAGGAGCAACTAACTTTCAAACAGTTAGTCAAGTAGTGTTGCCAGCAGCCCTACCAGCTATTGTAACTGGGGCAACCCTAGCGATCGCCAGAGCATCTGGAGAAACTGCACCTTTACTATTTACCGCGCTATTTTCCAATTTTTGGCCTGGTAGCTTATTTGAACCCACAGCTTCCCTTGCAGTTTTGGTTTACAAATATGCCATTTCTCCGTTTAAAAATTGGCAATCACTAGCTTGGGCAGCATCTTTAGTTTTGGTATTGATGGTTTTAATCACAAGTATCATCGCTCGCTGGGCAACTCGCAAGAAAGTTTAGTCAACAAATAGAATCTATATAGCGGATTTGTATCGCTAAAACTAATACTAAATTTAATTTATGGCTAACAACATTAGCACAGTCAACGATACTCAAACCGTTTTACGCACTGAAAACCTCAACGTTTACTACGGCAAATTTTTAGCCTTGAAAGATATCTGGCTAGATATTCCAAAAAATCAGGTTACAGCCTTTATTGGTCCTTCTGGTTGTGGTAAAAGTACGTTGTTGCGATGCTATAACCGCCTCAATGACTTGATTGAGTCATTTCGGGCAGATGGTAAAATACTTTTTTACGATAAAAACTTGTATGCATCCGACATTGATCCTGTAGAGGTGCGTCGTCGGATTGGGATGGTGTTTCAAAGACCAAACCCGTTTCCAAAATCGATTTATGACAATATTGCTTTTGGAGCCAAAATCAACGGCTACAAAGGCAATATGGATGAATTGGTAGAACGGAGTTTGCGACAAGCAGCTTTGTGGGACGAAGTAAAAGACAAACTGCGACAAAGTGGTTCGTCTTTATCTGGTGGACAACAACAAAGGTTATGTATTGCTCGTGCGATCGCAGTCCAACCTGAAATTATATTAATGGATGAACCTTGTTCTGCCCTTGATCCTATTTCCACGTTGCGGGTTGAAGAACTAATTCACCAACTTAAAGAGCAATATACCATCGTTATCGTTACCCATAATATGCAACAAGCAGCGCGGGTTTCTGATAAGACAGCCTTTTTTAATGTTAAAACTACAGACGGCGGAGGTCGTAACGGCTACATGGTAGAGTACGACGCAACAGAACTAATTTTCAACAATCCTCAGCAGCAAGATACCAAAGATTACGTTAGCGGCAGATTTGGATAAGTAAATAAAAAATATTGCACATTGTTGATGTTAGAAAAATGAGGGATACTCGAAAATTGGCGTTGCTGAATTAGGGGATGATTTCGCATAATTTATAACGAATTTCCAATGCTTTCACCCGCCAATTTATCCCGAATTTACAGCACTTCCGGCTATTATGAGGCACAATTTTACCCACATCCCTTTCCTATCCTAACTTTTGAGACTGTGTGCGTACCTCATAGCAGGCGGAAGTGCTGTATGCAACACCCGATAATTCAACCTGGGCGATATTGCTCTAGTTTTTATTTGTTTCCCAAGGTTAGCGTAGGCGTAGGCATCGCTTACTCAATCATGGCTGTTTCTTAGTCAAGAAAAGCAATAATTAAGCTGTTTAATATTAAGCCTTAGATTTACTGGGCGGGTCAGACACCCACTCAAAAATAGCCTCACACATAGAGCAATAGAGTATTTTGCCCCCTATTTTTAAAACATAAGGTGGATTTCTACCGTGTAGTGCATCTCAAACTTTTCTAAGCGGGCGGCGGGAATCGAACCCGCATTAATAGCTTGGAAGGCTATAGTTTTACCACTAAACTACGCCCGCAAAATTCCAACCATATAAATTTAACACAGCTTTTGGAAAAATTCAAGCATTTAGTTGGAATTAGCAGGTTGGATGTTGATCCTGACATATAGATTGCTCAATTCTGGTTTTGTGCCATCGTTGTTGTGAGCAGCAATAAAGTTTTCTGTTTTGAAAACTTCGCTGAGGACTTGCTGATATGTGCTTTTTTCACTTTGCAGTGTTGCTGGTTCTATTTCTAGAATTACAGCCTGTTGAAAATTGCCATTGTTATCAATTATTAAGCTAGCCAAGAGTTTTGCTGGTTCAAGGCCAGAATTCTGGATGAGAAAACTTGAGTCTAATTCTTTGGTGTTGCTTCCCCTATATAAAGCGATAACGTCCGGTAAAGCATCTTGTCGTAATCTTCCTGATTGTATCAAGCTACTGACTTCATCTCTAAGCAAAGGAGCTACTATTGCTACTGATGCTCCCCCGGCAGGAGTTGCTGGAGTTTCCTGAGTGGAGGTGCTTGGAGTTTCCCTAGTCGAAGTTGCTGGAGTTTCCTGGGGAGTGCGTGGGGTTTCCCTAATCGGAGTTGCTGGAGTTTCCTGAGTGGGGGTGCGTGGAGTTTCTTTAGTCGGAGTTGCTGGAGTTTTCTGAGCGGAGGTACGTGGCGTTTCTCTGTTATCAGCTTCCGAACCTGGTGAATTTGATGGAACACTCGTTGGTAGTAGCGTTCCCTTTCCCAGTTTGATTTCTTGACGACGGTTCCAAGGTAGATTACCGACTGGAACTGTAGGTGTAAATATCGGTGTAGATTTCGGTGTAGATTTCGATGTCGGTGTCGCCGTAGCAACTCTCTGTTGTCTAAAGGGTTGCTTATTAGGTTGAGAGGCGTAAGTTTGCCTATTCTGCTGGAGATTATCCGCAGAATTTATTGCGCCAAAATCTTGATTTCTAGGCGTAGTTCGATCTGTTTGTGATGAACGTGCTGGTACAGACTTTTGAGTTGCGGATGCTGGCTTTGGCGAAACTTTTTGGGCTGTTGATTTTGATTTGGGAGCAATTTCTATCAATTCAATGGGAACAGCAGATTGACTTTGTTGGGGAAACCACAAACTAAATGCATTAGAAGAGCGCATCAGCCAGAACGCTAGCAAGTGCAGAGAGAGTGAACCTATAATGACAGAAATCCACAAAGCTGGTGGATCGGTGTGTCGCCTCCAGACTTTGCTTGGAATTGGAGTTTTGTCTGCAACTGATAGTGGCATATTATATAAACTGGATATGATTAGGCAGTATTACTCATTGCTAATGCTTTAACGTGTCGCGGAAGTGGGTGAGGATTGCATCTGGGATTGATTTTTTGCACGACTCAAAAACAAATATTCAGATGTATGACGAATCCCCAAAATAAACTGATAGAATTGTTAGGTCTTGACCACCAATGCCGTAAGCGAAAACCAAGCTGTATAGGTAAGTGTAGCAAGAGAAAGATTTGGGTCTTGGGAACCAGGACTTCTGCCCTTGGAGGAAATGTAAGACCAAAAAAACTACGGAGTTCTGGAGGCTGTTCCCGGTGAATTGGGAAGCCCCGTCCGTCTTACGGCGGTGTAGTTCACAATACCAGTCTAAATTTTAGCGATTAACCATTACTTCTGGTGTAACAGCAAAAGTCAAAACTGTTTCATCTACTCCTTTAAGTTCTAGCGGACTACCTTTAGTAATTTCTTCTTCCTGCAAATAATCTGCCACGGCAGCAGAAACTAGGATCGTACCGGGAATAGCAGCAGCTTGCAACCTTGCAGCAATATTCACACTTGGCCCAATAGCAGTATAATCAGCTCGTTGAGCACTACCAAACATCCCCACAACAGCAGTACCTTGGTGGATACCGCACCGAAACTGGACGCTAGTAAGTCTGTCACCATCGAATACACCTTGGTTTCGCCAGCGCTGGTTCAACTCAGCTAGTGAGCGGTGCATTGCTCTTGCTGTATTGATGGCACGACGCACTTGTTCATTGGGGGTTAGCTCTTCCGGCGCTCCATATAAAGCTAAGATAGCATCTCCCATAAATTTATCTACGGTGCCGCCATTGCCAAATACAACTTTGGTCATGGCTTCTAAATATTCATTTAGTAACTCTGCGACTCGTCGGGATCTGAGAGTATTTGATAGCTGTGTAAAACCCACGATATCACTAAACAAAACTGTAATTAAGCGTGGTTCTGGGCGCAAATCTAACGTCAAATCTCCGGTTGCGGCTTTTTGTACCAATACAGCCGGTAAAAAGCGCTTTAGCACCGATTCTGTTAAATAAGTATTTAACTCTATGATTCGCCGTTCATTTTCCTTCAATGCCAAAAGATTCCGAACTTCCGCCAAAAGTTCCCGATCGTTAAATGGTTTTGCTAAATAAGCATCCGCGCCATGTTCTGTACCTTCGATGCGGGTTTCCTCGTCAGCTTTTGCTGTCAGCAGAATGATTGGTATTCCTTTCAACTTCTCCTCTTTGCGGATCAGGTGAATCATTTCAAGTCCGCTCACCAAGGGCATCATTAAGTCAGTCACAATCAAGCTGGGTATAATTTCCTGAGCTAGGCTGTGCCCTTCAGAACCGTTACGAGCTGTGCGTACATGATAGCCGTTGCGGCGGAAAATCTCAGATACATAGGTTCGTAAATCCGGGTTGTCATCTACAACTAAAATTGAGTGCTGAGTCTTAAGTGTTGAGTCTTGAGTATCAATACTAGGGGAGGAGTTTATTGTAATATCTTCAATATTGTCTGTTGTTGATACCAGTTCTAAATCAGCCAATTCTACGCTAGCGCGGCTTGTATTCAGTTCGGTAGGCGTTTCTAGTACTTGCTGTGTGGGTAAATGAGCATTTCCACTCACAAGCCATAAACTAAAGGTAGTGCCTTGGCCGTAAACTGATTCCACAGTGACTTTACCACCATGTAATTCGACCAATTCTTTAACTAAAGCTAAACCCAAACCACTACCTTCATAGGAGCGGTTTGCGGAACCTTCAGCTTGGCGAAAGCGCTCAAAGAGGTGGGGAATTTGTTCTTTAACAATGCCTATTCCAGTATCTTGTACTTGTAATATGCAGCGATCGCGCTCAGATTTTAGTCTGACACTAATCGTCCCACCTTCGGGAGTAAACTTCATGGCATTTGACAGGAGGTTATAAACCACCTTGTCAAATTTTTCCATGTCCAAGTACACCGGAGAACATTCATCTAACTGGGTGACGAGATGCAATCTCTTTTTCTCACAGTAGGGACGAAAAGATTCCACAATTTGGGTGACAAATTCTGCTAAATCGCAGGGATGGAAGCTAGGCTGCATTCTCCCCGCATTCAGGCGTTGTAAATCTAGGAGTTGATTTACCAGTCGCAGCAGACGGCGGGAGTTACGCAGGGCGATCGCACTTTGGGAGTAAGATAATCCTTCACCAGCCGCCACCGCCGACTCTAAAGGCCCTTGAATCAAGGTGATGGGTGTACGAAACTCATGGGAAATATTTTGGAAAAATTCGGTTTTTTGTTTATCTAATTCCAGTAAGCGTTCAGCTTGTTGGCGAGTTTTTTGAAATAAGTATGACTGCTGCACAGCGATCGCTGCTTGAGCCGCTACTGCTTTAGCTAAATCAATATCAGATGACAGCCATCGGCGTACTTTTTTACCTTCATGTAACGTAATACTACCGATACATTTACCATCAGCTAATAATGGTACAAACATTAGCGATCGCGCTGGCATGTTTAACGGCAAATCAAAACCCTGCACATCTGAGGGAGAATGGCTCACATTACCAATTACTACAGGTTCATGTGTCTGTAGCATTTGTTGGAGGATTGGATTCTCCTGTATAGATGCTTGAGAATAAGGTAATTTCGGAGGCGATAGGTGATTCTTGCTACTTGAATGATTGTCTGGGGCTGCCAATGCCTGGGTTGGGCTGTCCTTATGCAAATTTTCCGAATGTTGAAAACTGTCATACAAACCCACACACTGGACAAACTCATCTTCCTCTGTCCACAAAGACAAGATGCAGCCATCAACTTGTAAGGCTTGTCCCAATTGCTGGGTGATCGCCGCAAAAATATCTTGGGGGTCTAAGCTAGAGCGAATCGCGCTAGTAATTGTATTAATTAGGGCTTCTCTCTTTGCAAGGGCACGGACTTGCTCATAAGCATAAGCTTGAGACAAAGCTAAAGCTGCCTGATCCGCCACCATCAGCACTAGCTGCACCTCATCCTCCTCCCAGAAGCGAGGCAGAGAACACTGATGCAGTGCCAGCACTGCCATCAGTTCTTGTTGGCAAATCAATGGCACAACTAAACTAGAACAAATGTTAGCGGCAGTAAAAGCTTCCCCACGTTGGCGCAGTTCGGGAGTATTACCGTGAATACGCTCATCATCAGTTATATCGTGAATCACCTGGACTTCACGAGTTTCCCACACAGTTTGAGCCAAAAGAGGCTGAGGGGTAGAGGTTGACACGGGCAAAGCAGAAGAATTATTTGCCTGCACCCCTGCTTCTTCAGAAAGAGGCTTCTGATAAATAAATCCTTTATCCGCTAACTGCTCATCTTGGAAGGGACGCAATAGGCAAACATCCACCTCCAACATGTGACCCACTGTATCTACAATTGCCTGCAAAATTTGGCGATAGTCTAAAGCACTGCGAATCGTATTTGTGACAGTATTCAGCAGTGATTCTTGCCGAAGTGTGCGGGTAAGCTCGCGGGTGCGGGCTTTGAGAACATTGTGAGTATCCAAAGCTTGGCGTACCACTGCTTTGAGTTCCTCAGCTTCCCACGGTTTGGTGACATATTTAAATACCTTACCAGCGTTGATAGCTTCCACCAGGTCTTCGACATCGGTGTAGCCAGTTAAAATAATTCGGATAATATCTGGATATTGAGTTGCTGTCAGGCTCAAAAATTCTGTACCGCTCATCATCGGCATCCGCTGATCGGAGATGATCACCGCGACCTCCCCCTCTTGAGCCAGCAGATCAAGTGCCGCAGGGCCAGAGTTTGCCCTTAGCACCTTATAGTCGCGATAGAAAGTGCGGTAAAGCAAGTCAAGGTTGTCTGGTTCATCATCGACAACCAAAATTTTAGGCTTACTGTTTGCTTGGGATTTCATGCACCGCTTTCCTGCTGCAACGGCAGTCGAATAAAGAATAATCTGGTCAGGTAAGAATTTTTCTGAGTCAGGTAAGAGCAGAGCATTTTGACCAATAAGGCTGTTTGGCTGCATGACTGCTGAGTGTAGGAGCGTTTACGCACAGTAATTCGTCTCAATGGCTTATGCCTATTACCCTTTGCGTTGGTGCAGTGTAATTGTTTGCATAATCAGTTTTAGGGTTACAGAGTCGCTGCTTGCTTGCCAAATCTTCCTTCACCTCCTGTGAGCAATGTCTGATAATACATACAGCGCTCAGAGCTAGCTGACAAATCCAGATGAAGCTGCCTATTAAGTTTTCCCTTTGCAGCAGTTTTACTAACACTTGCAGGTAAATTTTATTTATGGTAGTCATGGTAGAGTCAAAAATATTAAAACATGAAGATTTAAAGCCAAAGTATACTATTAGACAAATACCTCCTTCTAATTTAG
Organism: Nostoc sp.; assembly: GCF_035638895.1. Taxonomy (GTDB): domain Bacteria; phylum Cyanobacteriota; class Cyanobacteriia; order Cyanobacteriales; family Nostocaceae; genus Nostoc. Next base: position 15,780 of record NZ_DASQZC010000690.1, read on the forward strand.
CAATCAGAACTATCATTAAGGCAAGGTAGGGTTAAGAAGTTAGGGATCTTGGATCTTGGAGATTCTTCCCCTATACCTGCACAGACTGTTACTATGACCTATTACCGCGAAGCAGAAGTAAAAAGAAGCCAGTGCGCTCTTGCGGCTGTGCCTACTTGTACCCCTACCGGGAAGCAAGCTACGTGCAGCGTCTCTTTGGCGTAGCCTCTCGAAGAGAAGAGAAGCAACTGGCTCTCAGAAGTGAAAAGTCTATAATTTTGAGCTTTTTGGCTGTAATGAAACGGTAGGTTTATTTCCGCCGAATTATACTAGTAGTAAAGTCCAGCTAGTGTAGCGGTAATTACCTAAGTAAGTTCAATACTGTAACTAAAGGTGATTTACAAGCAGAATTTGTCGGTAGTGTACTTACTTAACAATTTAGTAGGTAATGTTTACGGACAGGTTATGCTATTTATCTACCCATTCACCTAAACCTGTTCCACCTTACAGATGTTTTTGTGGTAAACAAACTGATATCCTCCTTACCTAAAGCAAGGGATGCACTTGAACCTACTGAACTTAAGATTGTAGCTTAATGAAGCTGTAACTTCTAAGACTTTGACTTTTCCAATAATACAGGCTATAAAGCCCCAAACGAAAGTGGAAAACTTTGTATGCTCCACAAGCAAAAGCGAATTAGCAATCTTAGGTTAATTCAATCTTCTGGGCAGATATAAAGTTTTTCTTCAGTTGAAATGGTATTTGAGGAGATTTGAGAAAATTTTCGTTGAATAAAATCAATACTAAACTAGCCTTGAAATATCGGTTTTTTCATCCATGCCAGCAACAGCCAATCAATCCAGCCTGCTGCCAATTTCAAATTCGTACAGCTACACCTGCTGATTTGATTAGTATTTCTCAAATTATTGCTGAAAGCTTTCACTCCCAACAGGGTATGTGGGGATGGGCATTTCCATTGCTACGTCTCGGTATTTACGAAGACTTAAGGCATCGCATGGCATCACCTCCGTCGCGTCATATTTGTTTAGTCGCCTTTGAAGCTACTACTAGTGCGGCTAATAACTTAGTAGGAAGTGTAGAACTGGGTGTACGTTACAGTGATTCGTGGAGCCAGGCGAGCACGGGTTTTCCTTACTTATCTAATTTAGCAGTTCACCCACAATACCGTAGACACGGTGTTGCTTCAGGGTTACTGACTAGCTGTGAAAAGGTTTCTCGTGACTGGGGATTTCAAGACTTATATCTCCACGTTTTGGAAAATAACCATCAAGCAAGGCAACTTTATTTTAAGTTGGGATATCGGGTGCATAAAGTCGAATCGAATTGGAATAAATTTTTCCTAAGACGCTCAAGCCAAATGTTATTGCACAAGCATCTGGGTACTGATTCCACTATTTGAATTTTCTTTTGGCAGATAATAATTAGGTTTTGATGTTGTAATTACTTTTGGGAAATTTCTCACCAATATAGATAATCAAAGCACAAACTAACTTAATTAAAACTAAGCTAGTATTAGTTATAGGACTAATATTTTATTTTGAAATATATGCAGGGTATGCTAGACGAGAGTATAGTACTGTTCAAAGGCTTTGTTACGGACTGCGTTCTAGCGCACCCTACATATACTTAGATTTTTGAAAAAATTATTGAACCACTATCTCTACGAGAGGCTTCCGCCAATGCGTAGCGTCTCATAGAGAAGAAAAGAAGCAAAAAAGTTTACGAATCATTTAGGACTGCTACATAGCTTTAAATAATTTTTTTTAAGCATATTTTGTTTAAACTTTTTTTTTAAGCTTATTATTCGTAATAGTAATAAATATATAACTTTGGAAACTTATCTTAAATGATTAACTTATGAAATTTTGTCTTTTTTGTTTGCTATTAAACGACAAGTATTTTAGAATATTTTATATAAGATAAATAAATTAATTATAATGAAAATAGCTGTAGAATTACACTGAGAAAACTAGCAATAGATCATAATAACTTTTTAATTAAGATATTCATCTTTATAAAAACTTTAAGAAAACCCTCTCATAATTGGAAGACAAATCTAGTTATATCTCATAAAATATGATCACTCAATTACTAAACAATGCCTATTTATTACTATCTTAGTAAAATTGGTCAAAAGAGTCTTGATAATATAAAGAATTCAAAAACCTAGTTTGACATAACAGCTAATTTTGTTTTGAAGTGCATACTACTACCAAATTCGTTGAAAGTTTAAAAAACATGGATAGCGAACAGCATCGACGCTATCAGACCTCTATGGTATCAACTTATTACCCTGAAGCTAGTTTCCTTGACTCTCTTGTAATGCCAGATGGAACTGATCCGCCAGGCTCGGATATCCTTACACGTTTACACAGTGGGGAAGTTTTCATCGTCAATAGTCGTAGACGAAATGGATTAATCCTCTTTAAACGCTATCATGCAGAGTTTGCTGGGCCTGGGGCTGCTGTAGGTGGGGATTACGATTGTGATTGCCAAAGGGCATTGCCCATAGGGAATCTGTCTTTATTAACTCCCGAATCTAATGAAGAACGCCAGAAGGCTTATTTAATTAGACGACAGTGGATTCGATTGATCAAACAAATTACAGAAAACCCAGTGCCTGGGCAGCGAGTTCAGAAAATTCTCGATCAATTTGAACAATACTTTCCACCAGATATAGTGGCTCTTCTGCCGGATGTTGCTTTTGCTCTTTTAGTAGGTGTGCTGCCGCAAACAGTGGGAATGGTACGCCGTTTGGGCAGTGAGGTGAACAGCCGATTTAATTACTGAGGGAATTCCTAAAATTCCAAATTTGCTAATACAGCTTGGACTCGATTAATGGTACGGGCGTTTTCCTCGATTGTTCCTACAGTAATTCGCAATCCTCCGCTAATGTGTCGCACAACGGTGCCAAGTGTTCTAAGTTTCTGGTGGAAAGTTTTTAAGGCAGCATTTGGTGAATTAAAGCTATTTGGTTTAAGACGTAAGTAAATAAAGTTAGCAGCGCTTGCGGTAATTTGTAGTTCTGGTTGCTGGGATAAAATTTCGATGAGTTTAGCTCGTTCACTAAGGGTTTGGGGAATTGACTCCAGTAAGAGTGTGCGATTTTGTAAAGCAACTAATGCTCCTGCTATGGAAAAGCTAGGGAGATTGTAAGGTAAGCGAACTTTTTCTAAGATGGCGATCGCTTCGGGATGAGCGACGCAATAGCCAACACGGAGAGCTGCCAACCGGAAAGCTTTAGAAAAAGTACGTAATATCAACCAATTGGGGCGCTGTACTAATTCACCTACTAGGGTAGTTTGGCTGAATTCAAAGTAAGCTTCATCAATTACTACTAAAATATCCTCACTCAAACTTCTTAACCATGCCAACTCTGCCGCAGTTAAGCTATTGGCTGTCGGTGAATTGGGATGCACTACAAAAACTACGCGAATGGGGGGATTTTGAGTTTCTTCAATCGCAGCCTGTGCAGCTTTTAAGTCAATTTCAAAATTTGTTTCATTTCTACCCACCGCGACTACAGGAATACCCAAAGTTTGTGCCAAAATTCCGTACATCGAGAAAGTGGGATTGGCAACTAGAATTGAGCCTTCTCCTCCTAAACAGGTGGCGATTAATAAAGAACGGATTATTTCATCAGAACCATTTCCAACAGAAATATTGGCAGCAGTATTAGATAACGAGATGGCGGCTGATTCATTGACGTATTGGGCGATCGCATCTTTAAGTGTCTCATGTCCGGCATCAGGATAACGATTTGTTTCAATTACTTGCTGATATGTCCAGGCTAGCTTTTCTTTTAACTCAGGTGGTAAATCATAAGGGCTTTCATTTGTATCTAGCCGATCAAATTGCACGGGGACAGATTCGGCTGTATCGCTGCTGGGGTGAGCTTTGTAAGCGGTAAATTTGGCTAAATCTGACCGGATAAAGGGAAGCATAATTTTAGTAATTAGTCATTGGTCATTTGTCATTAGTCATTAGTAACTAAAGAAAGGACAAATGACTAAGGACATTATTTATGTAAGAGTTTAATATTTTACAGCTTCAAGGTAATTGGCAAAAGAGGCGAATTGCCTGCCAAATTTCTTCCATAACATTACCCAAGGCGTGATCGCTGTCGAGTTCGACTAACTCCACCCAAGGACGCAATCGCCCAAAGTTACGACTGGCTTCGATGGGGATGACTTCATCGTTTTTTCCATGCAATATCAGGGTGGGGATAGGACGTTGCAAAAACTTCTCTTGGTATTGGGCAGCATCTGTAATGAAATCGTAACTTAAGGGAAGCTTTTGCTCCTCCCCATAGTGGTAGACCATAATATATTTTTCTTGCTGCCAACACTGTAATTCTTCATCGCCTAGCTTGGGTAACCAATGGGATAAAAACTCAAAAGCTGGTGCTAGCAGCACAATACGTTGTACTTGTAAGTATTCCTGTCCCAAGTGGGCAGTGGTTAAGCCGCCTAAACTTGAGCCAATGAGCGTTACTGGCGTAAAATTATTACTGAATTCTGCGGCAACTTGAGTAATCTGACGAGTAATTGTTAACTGCGAAAAATCGCCAGCATTTAGATCGGGAATTTTTAGCTTTGTATGAATTTGGGCAAAGCGATCGCTTATATCCCGCGCTTTGGCAGAATTAGGACTGGAAGCGAAACCGTGAAGATATATATATTGCAAAGTTGTAGATAGTTGGGAGTGAGAAGTTAAAAATTTTAAGTTTTAAGTTATGAATTTCTTTGTTCAACTCATAACTCTTAACTCCAAACTCTTAACTCCTAAATCTTATTACCGCATTGTGACAAATTCTTCCGCTACTGAGGGATGGATACCAACGGTGGCGTCAAAGTCTTTTTTAGTTGCGCCCATCTTCACAGCGATCGCTACACCTTGAATGATCTCACCAGCATGTTCACCCACCATGTGAGCACCTAGCACTTTGTCAGTGTTGCTATCAACCACCAACTTCATCATTGTTTTTTCTTGCTTACCAGTCAAAGTATAGTACATGGGGCGAAAGCGAGTGTGAAAAATTTTGACGGCATCGCCGAGTTTTTCCCGTGCTTCGGCTTCTGTCCAGCCGACTGTAGCGGCTTCTGGGGTAGAAAATATGGCTGTGGGAACAGTTTTGTGACTGAATTCGCGGCGGTTATTGCCGAATTCACTATCTGCAAAGGCGCGTCCCTCGCCAATGGCGACGGGAGTTAAATTGATTCGGTCTGTGACATCGCCAACAGCAAAGATATTCGGTTGATTAGTTTGACTATATTCATTGACTGCGATCGCATTTGTGGTGCTATACCCTGGCCCTTCCATAGAAGTAGCAGCAATATCAACCCCAGCGTTTTCTAAACCTAGTCCATCTACATTGGGAGTTCGACCAGTCGCCACTAAAAACACGTCGCTGATTAATGGTTGTTGGTCTTCCCCTGATAAAGTCAGTTTAAAACCTTCCGACACGCGTTCAATTGTTTTTACCACATTATTTTTAATCAGCCGAATTCCGTGGTTTGTCATCCCCTCTTCAATTTCTGTACGGATGTCCTCATCAAACCCCTTCAAAATCTTTTCACCTCTGGTAATTTGTGTAACCTCAGAACCCAAACCACGCATGATACAGGCAAATTCTGTGCCAATATAACCAGCGCCAAGAATGACGATGTGTTTTGGTTGTTCTTTTAGATGAAAGATTTCGTTAGAAGTAATGCCATATTCCATCCCTGGTAAATCTGGCTTGATGGGACGCCCACCAACAGCAATTAAAATTTTATTTGCTGTAACTTTGCGTCCATCCACTTCTACTGTATGGGGGTCTAGCAATGTGGCGCGACCAGAAATTAGTTCTACTCCCGCTTTTTCTAAAAAGCTGATATGTAGTTGCGACAGTCGCCGAACTTCCTTATCTATAGATGTAATGAAATATTCCCAGTCTAACTCGGCATTACCTACTTTCCAGCCATAACCTGAAGCTTCACTGAACAGTGCAGGAAAGTGAGATCCATAGACCATGAGTTTTTTGGGAATGCAACCCCGAATCACACAAGTGCCACCAACTAAATCATATTCTGCGATCGCCACTTTTGCCCCATAGCTAGCCGCCCGTTTGGAAGCCGCCAAACCTCCAGAACCCGCACCAATTACAAACAGGTCGTAATCAAAAGTCATAAATTTATGTTCTCTTTAGCAATAAATCAGTTCTTGGGAACTTACACAGAAAACGTCATTGAACTATATAAGGATATCCGGTTAACCCTGTGTAAGTCCTGTCCTTGATTTAATCTAGCGTTAGGAGATGTTCTCTCGTCGTAGGGAATATCACTTTTTGCTTTGGTTGCTGTAGAGGCAGTAACTAAAATTCTTTGTCATGGTTCTGCCTCTGGTTTTGGGCATAAGTTTGTGCTACTGCGTTGGAGCTGCTAAGTCCCACATACGCAAAATTAGAATTATGACAAAACCAACCGCCTTCGGCATTTGCAGAACATTTTGTACCCCTGTTAGCACTTTTTATGTGCTTGGAAGCTGAGTTGGGGTTACGGGTGTTGGCTCAGTTGGGGTTACGGGTGTTGGAGTAGTTGGGGTTACAGATGTTGTCTCAGTTGAGGTGTTGGGTGATTTTTCAGTTGAGGTTACAGATGTCGTCTCAGTTGAGGTTACGGGTGTTGTCTCAGTTGGGCTATTAGGACGAGTTAGCTGCATTTCAATTACTCCCTCGCCTTTTACCGATGGCTGTGCTTTCAAAGCCGCAGTAGTTTCGGCTTGAACACTGGTGATTGCTGGATCATGTGTAGGCACAGGACTTTGCCTGTTCAAATCAAGTTCCCGAACCAGTTGGCTCGTTTCATAAAAATTTCTCAGATCAAAATCATATAAGTTCTGAAATTCCCCTTTAATTAGAATTATCATCTGTCCTGCTTCCAGCACCTTAGTTTCAGAACCTTCCTTGTTAGAAACTTCAATGCCGCTAGTTGTGAGTGCACCCACAATTGTGGTGTCTGTTCGTTGGTCATAACGTACAAATAATGCTGAACCACGAATTGCTGCTGCTGCACTTGGCGTTTGTATACGTGTTTGTCCCCTTCCTGGTGGGATGAGTAGCAACACAGTCCCATTTAAAAGTTTAAAGTCACGAGTCTTCGGCAAAAATTGAAATAACGCCTGTTCTCCAACTCGTGCCAAAGAGCCATCATTGAAACGCAAATCTGCTAGCGAAGCTCGACCAGTTGACAGCCCATCCCCAGGAGTCATTGCATCTAACTTGCGTGCAGGACGTTTCTTGAGTTTATCTTTGGGTATCAGTTGTACGATGTTCTGGAGGTCTTGAATCTCTGCTCGCGTCAAAGGGGTTATGGCATTTACTTTATTTGGCAAGGGTAGTACTATAACTCCCCATAAACCTATCACTAACAATGGAAACGATTTATAAAACATAATTTGATAACTTATGATTTTCAACTAATACCAAAATAATTAAAGGTTTAAGCAGATAATAATTTTATAGACGATTTATTTAGTAAAATTATCTTCAATTTAGCCTAAATTTAACATGTAAAATAGACTACAAATAAATTATGTGTTTAGTTGATTTAATTTTTTATGAAACTTGCATTAGATACAATAAAGCCTGCGGGATATTTCAAGATTAATACTTGATATCAACAATTAAATCTGGAGTACCTTACGAATAATCCATTTTAATTAGATCAGCTACAGGGACAAAAAGTTATTAGGGATCTGTTGTAAGATGACTCACTGTCTGTATTTCACTAAATTTGCCCATAAACTGTAACTGTATCCGATTATCTCATTTTTGCAAAACAATCTGGGAAAAATCCGAAAAGCAGCAATTTCAGTTTGTAGTTTCAGTATATACCTACAAAGTGAAAATAGATGCACTCAATTGTATATTGTGAGTCGGAACTTCTGATACAGCTTGTGGGTCTACATTTGCCAAACGCGATCAACGCAATCTAACAGATGCGACTCAAAAACTGGAAGAATTTGTTTTTTTGTATTTTTTTGGTTTCCAGTGGTGGAAGCTGGTGTTGTATTAGAGTAGATGCGGCAGAATCTGCAAATACAGATATTTGGCATTCCAAAAATTTAGCAAGGACACAGGTAAATTATCAGCCATGTCAGAATTTGGAGCAAGAGGTAATTAACTGTTTGTGCAAGCAGTCTAGTGAGTCGCATGCTTCAAATTCGCAGATGCCGTTGAAAAAGAGGCAAGGGAGTAGGGAACTCTTAGTTGGGGAGATAGTAAATATGGAAATTCGCCCCCATCTGTTGCGCCATATTCCCGTTGGGTACAATAACCAGTTAATCGAAGTGAGGGATTCAGACTCATGTTCCCCCCTTCATTTCCACCACAAGAGGAAGGGAGCATTTCCCCCTGCCTTTTCGTTAAAGCTGGCGCAGCAAACAACCGAAACTACTCAAGCTCCAGACACAACCGAAGAACCTGGGGATACTCAAAAGCAAAATGACCCGCCACAGTTAGAATCGCAGCCAAGTAATTTACCTACATCTCCTCCAGACTCAAAAGAGGAGCTTTTGAATACACCTGAGATAAATCAGTCCCAAAGGCTAGAAAGGCTAATGCAGCTGCTACAATTGCCAAAACAGCCACCTGAATTTGATAGCGATCGCGAATTGGGGTTGCGGGTGCGGTTACGACCCCTAGAACAGCCTACTTTTCCACCAATAGAACAACCCGTAGTTAGGTTTAAACCTATAGGCTATCTACAAGGGCGTGTCGCCTACTTCCAAACGAGTAATATTTTTTCCTCAGAGGATATTCCAATAGAAGATAGTTTAATTTTTTCTGGACTGACGTTAGCCTCTGCCTATTTCCCTTTGGGAGCTAAGACTTTTTTAAACGGCTCAATTGATGGCAATCTCATTCGTTATATCAATCAGTCACAATACGATTACAACCAGGTGAGATTTAATCTCGGTATTTACCAGCAGCTATCGCAGCGAATGTATGGAGAAGTTAGTTGGAGCAATCAACAGTTATTTTATGCCAACAACAGCGATCGCCTGGATAGTTTCAAAGCAGGCGATCGCTTTTTAAATGAGAATTCCTTGCAAGTGTTTTTAGGACGGCGAGATCCCCTAACTTCAAAATTAATACTAAATAGCTTTTACGAATTGAGTGTAAATTTTGCTGATCCCCAAAGTCGCGATCGCATAATCAATTCCTTTTGGGTGTCTCTGAACTACTACTTGCAAAAGCCTCTCCAAGTTGGTATTAACTACCAGGTGAATTTTTCGGACTTTACACAGCGCGATCGAGAAGACCAATTTCATCGGCTATTCGGGCACTTAAATTACCGAATATCTGATACCAGCAATATGAATCTGCAGGCTGGAGTGAATTTAGGTAGTTCAACCGCCGAAAACATTGATTTTGATGGCTGGTTCTTTAGTATTAATTACAGTTTGCAATTAGGTCAGTTTTGAAATTTGTCATTTGTCCTTTGTCATTTGTCCTTTATTTAGACTAATGACCAATGACTAATAACTAATCCAATCGCTCCAGCTACCAGCATAAAGTTTACCCTTGCTAATGCCAGCTAATTCTAAAGAAAGTAAATTTACGCAAGCAGTAACGCCAGAACCGCAATAAACCAAGATTTCTTCGGCTGTTTCTAGCTGTTCCCAGCGACGGCGTTGTTCTGTTTGAGGCAGTAGGTAGCCGGAAGAGTCTGTAACTTCTTGCCAAGGATAGTTGACTGCACCGGGAATATGTCCGGCAATTTTATCAATTGGCTCTCGTTCACCTCGGTAGCGATCGCTTTCTCTTGAATCTACCAATACTACCTCATGGCTATCTTTCCGGCTTTTCACCTCTGTAATATCTACCAACTTTTCTGTTTGTACTTGAGCTACAAACGTACCCATCCGGGGTTGAGGAACAACATCTGTAACAGGATAGCCAGCTTTTTGCCATCCAGCAAAGCCTCCATCCAGTACTGCTACTTGTTCATGCCCTAGATAACGCAAAAGCCACCATAGACGAGATGCAAAGGCAAAGCGCGAATCATCATAAGCTACAACTAAACTTTTTTGGAAATTTACCCCAATCGCTGCCAATTTGTTAGCGATATCATTGGGGTTAGGCAAAGGATGTCTCCCGCCATGTTTACCCACTGGACTGGAAAGATCCTGATTCAAATCTAAATAATATGCTCCCTTTATATGACTTGTTTGGTACTCTTGTTGCCCTAGTTGTGAATCGGCTAGAGAAAAGCGACAATCCACAATAACCACTTGCGGATCTTCTAAATGTTCAAATAGCCAAGCTGGCGAAACAACAAATTGAGGTTTGGGCATAGGGCATTGGGTAAAATAGTTCTTTTTTTGGGGGTTCTGAGTAAATAAGTTAGATTTCCCACTCAGCACTGGCTCAACGCCCAGCTACCGCTAACAGCACTCATTACTCCTGAAGGGGATTGGTGATTATTTAGTTTTTTTATAAAATGTCAGACTTAGAAAATTTTACACCTAAGTTAACTTTGTCTCTCAAGAGTTTGGTGAATCCTTTCACAGCCATTATGGTGCGAAGCAGGAGAGTTTTTTCAAGTTTGTGGAACCTACTCAACTGACTACAGTGGCCCAAAAACCAGTTTTGCGACTATTGGATATTTGTTATGGTCTAGGATATAACATAGCTGCTGCTTTGCAGACAATTTGGGCAGTGAATCCTAACTGTTGTGTTGAAGTAATCGGTTTAGAACTGAATCCAGTAGTGCTACAAGCTGCGATCGCTCATCAGTTGTTCGACAATTGGAACTGTAAATATATTGAAATTTTGTCTCAGCTAGCAAATGATCATCAAATGCAAACACCTCGTCTAAAAGCAAAGCTATTAATATGGGAACTAGTTTGTAGTTCGGTTGAGATGTCTAAGACGGGCGTAGCTGCGGCAATTGAAATAGAGACAAGCTATCAGCCAAAAAGGGGGATAATTCAGATGGGGATTCAAGACTTCTCTTTTTTGCCAAAAATTTTGATTTATTTTCCAGATACTTAGGCAACAACTCTTTACAAGCTAATAGGCTTAATCTTTAGTACGATTTAATACTACGTCCTATTTGACAGTAGTAAAATACTGCTATAACTGAGTAAGTAAAAAGGTATACACCTAATGATTACCATAAAGACTTAACATTCAAAACCGGGTATCTTGATATAAAACAAGGAATTACAAGGCTTTTTAGCGCCGTTCAATGAAAAAATATCCGTAAAAAACCTGATTTAAGATTTGTGTCAATTAATCATACTGTAATTAGAAGCAAAACAAAAAATTTGACAGCAAGATACCCCTTGTTTGTAACATAAAGCATAGATGCTGCGAAAAACTTAGATACGCAGTTTGACATAATGCATAATCCCTATTAAAACTCTGGCTCAGATATAGTTGAATATTAAATTTATTTTTCAAATCTGACACTGTTAACTTGTGCAAGAAACTGGAGTGCCTTTGTGATTCACTGGAAATCCAACCATACAGGCTTTACAGAAGAATTTGTTAGTGGGCCAAACCCCATTAGCACAGTGAAGAGTATCGGTTCAAATCATGCCGTAGGATTACAAAATAATGTGGAGGCTTATTCTTTAGGCTTATCTCAAGAAGACCTTATGCTTAAAGATAACCAAGCAGTATCTTCTTTGATAAAAGTTGATGTTAATTGTCGTGATGATTCATTGGTTTCTAGAACACTACAAGCTAAAGGTTCTAAAGTGAATGGGTTTGATTTAGATCCGCCGAAGGTTTTAGTAGTTGACGATCATGCCGCCAGTCGCATGACTGCTGTTGCCCTCTTGGGGATGGAAGGATACGAAGTGATTGAGGCGGATAGTGGTTCCATTGTTGTAGGGTTGGTAACTCAAAAACAACCAGATTTGATTTTGCTAGATGTGATGATGCCAGGAATGGATGGATTTGAAGTGTGCCAATTCCTCAAGCAGGATGAGCAGACTAGGCTAATCCCAGTGATTTTTATTACAGCCCTAAATGACAGGCGATCGCGTATTCGGGGAATTGAAGTTGGCGCAGATGATTTTCTCACCAAACCCTTTGATCGTGTGGAACTGGCAGCGCGTGTCAAGTCCTTAGTGCGGCAGAAGCGTCTGAACGAAGATTTAGACCATGCCGAGCAAGTACTATTTTCTATTGCCATGTCAATTGAAAGCCGCGATTCCAATACAGGCAACCATTGTGAGCGCTTGGTAAAACTGGGGCAAGTTTTTGGTGAATACCTCAACCTCTCACGCTACCAAATTCGAGATTTGATGTGGGGTGGTTATCTCCACGATATTGGTAAGGTGGGTATTCCCGATGCAGTGCTGCTGAAAAAAGGCAAACTCACTCCCGAAGATTGGCAAGTCATGCGGCAGCATGTTTTGATTGGAGAAAAAATCTGCCAGCCACTACGCAGTATGCGGGGTGTAATTCCCATTATTCGTCATCATCACGAACGCTGGGATGGCTCAGGCTACCCTGATGGACTCAAAGAGGATGATATTCCCTACCTGGCGCAAGTTTTTCAGTTAATCGATATTTACGATGCCCTAACTAGCGAACGACCTTACAAAAAAGCTTTTACTTCAACAGAAGCACTTTCAGTAATGCAAAAAGAAACTGATTCTGGTTGGCGTAATCCTAAACTAATGCAGCAATTTACCGAGTTTATTCTCTCCTGTTATGAAAAGGAGTAGGGAGTAAAAAATTTTGTAGCTGTCGCAAGCGGCGAAAATTGGTATAATCCTGACTCATTGTATATTTCGGTCTTCTATGATTATTAGCTGGTATGATTTAAGCCAATATTTTAAAGCACCAACAGCATTAATCATAATTTCACTGATAGCTGATAGCTAATTATGGTAGTTGTAGCAATTCTAGCGGCCGGACGCGGCACACGGATGAAATCACGCTTACCTAAGGTTTTACATTCTTTGGGTGGGCGATCGCTAGTCGAGAGAGTTCTCGATAGTGTAGAACCACTTTCGCCCTCACGGCGAATCGTGATTGTGGGATATCAATCTGAGGAAGTGCAAGCCGCCATGCATTCAATTCCCAGTTTGGAGTTTGTCGAACAGACTGTGCAACTAGGGACAGGTCATGCGATCCAGCAATTACTTCCTCACTTGGAAGACTACACAGGTGATTTGCTGATACTTAACGGTGATTTACCGTTGATACGCAGCGAAACCCTCAAGCAGATGTTACAAACTCATACCCAAAATAAAAACGCCGCCACTATTCTCACCTCAAACCTACCCGACCCCACGGGCTATGGGCGAGTTTTTTGTAACGATGAAAATATTGTGCAGCAAATGGTTGAACACAAAGATTGTACTGCTGCTCAAAGACAAAATCGCCGGATTAACGCTGGAGTTTACTGTTTCCGTTGGACAGATTTGGCAAAGGTGCTTCCCCACCTACAAGCAAACAATGCTCAAAAAGAATACTATCTCACTGATGCTGTGACTCAAGTGGGAAAAGTTATGGCAGTGGATGTGGAAGATTACCAAGAAATTCTCGGCATTAACGATCGCTTGCAACTAGCGACAGCCTACGAGATTTTGCAAAGGCGAGTCAAGGAAAAATGGATGCTGGCGGGTGTCACCCTGATCGACCCCACAAGCATCACCATTGATGAAACTGTAGAATTACAGCCGGATGTAATTATTGAACCCCAAACTCATCTGCGGGGAAATACAGTGATTCAATCAAGTTGTCACATTGGGCCGGGAAGTTTAATTGAAAATAGCCAGTTGGCTGAAAATGTCACGGTGCAGTATTCAGTGGTGACAGGTAGCACTGTGCAGGCGGGAAGCCGAATTGGCCCTTATGCTCATTTGCGCGGTCAGGTAGAAGTGGGTGCTGGTTGTCGTGTGGGTAATTTTGTGGAATTGAAAAATACGCAGTTAGGCGATCGCACAAATGCAGCACATTTGTCCTATATAGGTGATACCGTTGTCGGCAATCAGGTGAATATTGGTGCCGGCACAATTACTGCCAACTATGATGGCGTAAAGAAACACCGTACAAAAATAGGCGATCGCACAAAAACTGGAGCCAATAGCGTTTTAGTAGCTCCAATTACCTTGGGAAATGATGTCTATATCGCAGCTGGTTCCACTGTTACAGAAGACGTGCCTGATGATTCTTTGGTAATTGCCCGTAGTCGTCAGGTGGTGAAACCAGCTTGGCGCAAAAAGAGCCAATAAAGCGATAATTAAATCATCAGATTAGCTGATTTAAGTAAAGGTAAAAGATGAGGAAAACAAAACAACTTACTGCGATTATTGAGCGTGAGGAAAAGGGCTATGTATCACTTTGTCCAGAATTAGATATTGCTAGCCAAGGTGACACTATCGAAGAAGCACGCAGTATATTTGGTTGAGGCATTGGAATTATTTTTTGAGGTGAATTAGCAGAAGGTGGAGGTTAAGCAATGTCATGGTTAATTAGGTTGCTAATGCTTGTATCTTAATTATTTCACCGCTCAAGTACAATCAAATGGTTTGTATGGTTTTAGCTTGTCCCATTTGAGTCATCAGAGCAAGACAAACCCAATTTAGTATGGAAGAACTGCTAGAGCTTAGGCAATTTCTAGAACAAGGCAAAATCCATGAAGCGTTGCTGTTGGTTGATGAGTTAGAAGAAATGAGCCTCAGTGACAAAATCAATAAAATTGATAGTTATGGTGTAATTCTGCTCATTCATTTAATTAAACAAAAGGCCGAAAAACGTTCTACTCGCTCTGGGGATGTTTCGATAGAAAATACGGTCCGTGAAATCAACAAAATAAACAAGCGCCGCAAATCTGGTGGTTATTACTTGAATCAGACAGAATTAATGGATACTCTGCAACAAGGATATCAAGTGGCACTGAAAAGAGCGGCGCTAGAAGCTTTTGAAGGGCGTTATGAAGCCCAAGAATTGGCCGCAATGCTTGACCAGCAAGAAACTTTAGCCGAGGCGTTAAAACTGATTCAACAATAGCCGATTAGTTCGTTGCCAGTCCATTCCAAAGTGTCACCAATTTTTTCGCCGTCATGGTAGGCGGCGAGTAAGATTTCGCTAGTTTTACCCCAAGCGATCGCTCCACTACAATCTAAAGCGATCGCTCCCAAGTCCCGTTTGTTCTGGTGAGATTCTGCAAAGGATCGCTGCATGGCCTCCTTCAGGGACATTCCATCAGTGACACGTACTACAATTCGGGGAGCTAGACACTCATCGATGATATCTTCGCCAATGCCAGTACAGCTAACACCTGCATTACTAGTAGCATAATTACCTGCTGGCATCGCAGAATCACTTACCCTACCAATTCGCTCAAAGCCCTTACCACCAGTAGAAGTGCCAGCAGCTAGCCTACCAGATGCATCTAAAGCTACCACACCGATGGTTCCGCGTCCGGCATTGCTAGTTTCTACTAGTTCGGGTTCTGCTACCACGCCAGCCATTGCGCTTTTAAAATTATCCTGGCGCTCTTGTATCCACTCTTGTAACCGCAAATCAGTTAAAGCATTATAGCTGGGAATTTGCATTTCCCGCGCTAACTCAGCCGAGCCAAAATCTGATAGCACTCGGTCTGGCGAGTTTTGTAAAAATTGTGCCAATTCAATGGGATTTTTCACCCGCGAAATATTAATTACACCACTAAACCGCCTTGATGCGCCATCCATCAAAGAAGCACTCATGCGGATTTGCCCATCAGATTGTAGTACTGAACCAGTACCAGCATTAAAGCGGGGATTATCTTCGAGCATTTGGCAACCATGCACCACCGCCTCAGAGGCAGTTGCTCCGCATAATAGTAGAGAATAGACTTCTTCTATTACTGTATGGAGCGATCGGCGCACCGCCTCCAATCCGCCTTTACCGTGGAGAGAACTACCAGCCCCCCCATGAATAATTAATTTAGGTTGCACCTGTGACTCCATTAATCTCTTGCGCTATTTGCGTCTGTGTTGCGGTTACTTTCATTTTGAGCTTCAGAACGGCGACGACGACAACGTTCTGAGCAGTATTTCACATCGTCCCAACAATCTTGCCACTTTTTACGCCATGTGAAAGGACGTTGACATACCGGACAGATTTTTGTTGGTAGGTCAGATTTAGAACGAACACGCCCCATATAAATACTGTGTCTATGAGAATTTTATTTCTGAGAGAGATGGAAAATAATTATAACCAGTTTGCTAGGAGGGGAGGATATTTTCGGTGAATAAATATATTGTCAATCTATCTTAAGAATTATTTTTTAGTTATATTACGACTTAGCGATCGCTTGCCTATCTGCCACCCTAGAGAGGCAATCACTAAAATTGAACTCATATTGGCAAACAAGACTAAGCTAATAAGTTTGGATTTGATTATTAACCCATGAAAGATGGGTAGCTGCATATTCGTCGTAATTGTTCTTTTCTGTTCCTAAGAGCATAGTCCTGCCTGATAGTTATTTATCCCTTTAGGAAACTTCAATCAAAAAAACTACTTAGTCTATTTAGTGTACAGGAAGTTTACTAAAAATCTATAATAGGACTTACGTATCAAGTACGAAATATAGGGTCAATTCATTAATTGACCCTATGGGAAACCAAGGCTTTCACTGCTTTTTTCTGTAAGTTATATATAAGATTTTTGTTAGTGCAACCAGGAAATTCTGATGAAATATTTACGAATCATTACCAACTAAAGTCAATAACAAGCGGCTAACTACCCGATTATCTGGTAATTGATAGAAATTTAACTCTCCTCCTAGTACCTGCATGAGGTTTTGACAGATTAGCAAGTGTAAACCTGGTGGTTGGTCAAGTTTGGAAGGAGCAAGCACATCTTTGGATCTATTATCATGTAACTCTGTGAGTAACTGTGGCTCGATCGCACCGTTATATGTAATCGACAGTTCTAAAGATGTCTGATGTTCAGTCCCTCCACTGTCAGAAGAACGCTTTGAATCTAAGGATTTTGACGCATCTAAACGACGACACCAAATATCAATTCTGCCGCCGGCTTGAGAACAGTTACAGGCATTGACTAATAATTCATGGATGACTAACTCAATTTTGACAATATCACCTGCGATCGCCATTACAGATTGAACGCTGGCGGTAGGAATACCTCTGGCGAGTGAAGAATTATTTGGCGATTGTTCTTCAATCTGTTGTCCCAAGCCATGTACACCAATCCACAGCTTTTGCTGTTTAATTAAATTTTCAATGCGTTCGAGCGATCGCTTTAGTAAACTGGCTATGGGCATGGTTTCCCAACTTATATGTAGCTGCCATTGCTCAAGTTTTAGCATTCCACTCATAGAGGCGGCTGTATGATCTAATTGCCGCAGCAATAGTTCGTAGCGCATCTGAGTCAATTCATTAGCAGGAATACCCAAAGCATGTATTTGTTTAAGGGATAGCGCAGTTATTCTTTGGATTTCCTCTAAGCGGCGATGTTTGTACCAGTTGAGTTGTTGTAAATCTTCTGTTGTGGATTCTAAAAGTCGGGTAATTTGCTTTTCACGACGCCACCAGGCTAATTGAGAAATCAGAGTTGCAGTTGCACTGAGGTTTTGTTCAGACCAGTGACGCTCTTGATAATCTGCTAACAACACTACACCCGTAATTTCATAATCAGCATTGGTACGTAATGCCATCACCAAAATTTGACCTTTGTCGGGAGTATTCAACCATTTTCGAGTTTTGGGAGGTAAATTATCTACGTTCAAAGTCAGGTAACTCTCTGTGGCAAGTGCCCACTCAATTAGTGCCTCAGCCTGGATAGAAATAGATGCATCGGAAAAAAGCCCAAATAGGCTATTGCTTACCACTCCAGGGATAATTTCTGCCCAACTTTCACCAGGCGACCAGGATAGCAGTACCGCTAAGGGACAACCCAAAATCGATGCTATTTGTTCGAGTGCTGTACGTTCTAAATGTTTTTTTTCTACCTCAATTTTGCTATTTTGGGATTGTGTCAGGATGCGTAGGCATTGCTCAAATGCCTGGGAAGTTTTTTGCTGCTGGGTCGTGCGCTTATGTAATTGCCACTGGCGAACAATTACACCAATCTGTTGACTAACGGCCCATAGTAATTCTTTTTCTAGAGTTGTCCAAGAACGATGGCTGTCGTGAGTGATGACTAAAAGTGCTGCTGGTATATGCTCGTGAGTACATTTACAAATAAGTAGCGATCGCACTCCACTTTCTAATAACAAAGGACGCCAATTAAAAAAGCGTAAATCTTCATCTAAATTCTCAATTTCCACCGCTTGAGTTGAACGTTGCAAAAGCTGTTCATCTAACTCTTTGAGAGTGTTCAGGGCAAATGTTAACGGTCGGCGATTATGGGGCTGACTTTGATAAATAAACTGATAATTATTCTGTTGAGGATCATACTGCAACAGCATAAAGCGGGTGGCAGCTAATCGAGCTAAAACTTTTTTAGCACAGCTGTGTAAAGTTTCGTTGAGGTCATGTTCGCTATAGATACCTTGAGCAACTTGGCTAGTTAGTTGAGCATCCTCTTGAATCTGTTTGATAGTGCTTTCCATGCTTTCAGTAGTTGCAACCAGAGAAATTAAGCCAGCAGCACCTTGGACAAAATTTTTGTCTGCCTCCGTCCAGATTCGAGGTTTATTGCTTTCTACCGCCAAAAAACCGAGCAAGTTCTTTTGCCATATTATCGGAGCTGCCAAGAGCGATCGCACCTTCAGCCGTTGCAGCAATTTTGCCGTAAAATGACTCTTTAAAGAACTACGTGCATCACCAATCGAGACAATTTGGTTAACTGTCAAAGCATAATAAAAGTCGCTCAACTCCTGTACTGTCATTCCCGCCGCTTGCTGACTACTAGAATTGCGATCAATTGTGACAAGCTGATTGCTCATCCGACACCAAAAATAGCGCCCTTCCCGCTCAAACCAGTAAACATTTGTCCGGTTGGGAGAGACAAATTTATGAGTTGCTTGCACCGTTGCTTCAAGTCTTTGATTAAGGTTACTTAGGGTGCGTAAATTTTCTAGTAATTCTAATAATGGTTCGTCGGTTCGCTTGGTTTGCTTTTGCTGCAAATGCATCTCATTTTGATAAAGCACTGCCCCCAGTTCGCCTAAAACCATCATCAAACGTGCTTTTGCTTCCCCTGTCAGTAGGTAGCCCCAGCGTTCAGAACCCAATAACAGCACGCCTAAGCAACGGTCTTTATGGCGAATTGGTAAAATAATCGTTCCTTGGATGTGGGCTTTTTCGGCAATTTTTCGCCATTCGGGGGCGCGGATTTCAGTTTGCAAATCAGCTATGCCCAAAGGATGCTGTTCAATCACCACTTGCTCTAATAAATCCCCAGGACTGAGAACAACCCTTTGGCGTAAAAAGCTCGTGTCACGATCTGGTGTGATGCCACCTTTGCCGAATAATATGTGATTCAGGCGATCGTAAAGAGCAATCCAAATCAGTTTGTAGTCAAACTGTTCTTTAAGATAAGAAATAGTGGTTTCAATCAGAACGTCAACATCATCTTCTTCTCTGAGGCTCTGGAGGACGCGCCCCAATAAGAGGATCTGCTGTTCGGCGGCTATAGGTTTTTGTGGCTGCCCCATCTGATTTATTGGTTAACATAACTTGTAATATATAAGATGCCCAAAAAAGCACCCTGAGTAATATTGCCACAAGTGTTTAATATTGAACCTGGACAGGTTAATAGGAAATTAAGCTAATAGTCATTCAAATTGCATTCCGCATCTTTGCGTCTTTCTAGCGATTTGAACTATACAACTTAAAATCACTGCCTCCTGAATGTTTAACTCAAATAAAATAACTTTTGCATGAAGTATCTTTTATGCCCAAGTGGGTAATTTTCTTGAAAACCAAATACAGTGTACCCTTGAGATTCATAAAATTCCTTAGCTTGAAAGTCTAATGTCTCAAGATGAACCCCTACACAGTTTTGCTTTTGACCTTCTTTTTCAGCAATTTTAAGGATATTTCTTCCAATTCCTTTGCCGCGTAAGCCTTCTTGAACAACTAAGACTCTGATATAAAGCCAATCGCAACCGATTTCGCCCAGAACTCCACCAACAATCAAGCCTGATTCATCTCGTGCAAAAACTGCTACAGGTCGCCACTCTGACAACGGAAAAAAATTTTGATTGAACTGGCGAATCATTTGCATGAGAGTCATCCGATCGTGCTGAGTTACTTCCTGTTCTACCTGAACTGTAATCATCCTGATTTTGATTCTGGGTAAGGTTTTGACCAATACTCATAGCCTACTCGTACATAATTTCAGAGTGAATTCTGACTTCTGATTTCTGAGTTATTCTTTATAAAAGCTAATGGATATTTATAAATTTGCAATTAGTCCGCTTTTGTTCAATGTGGTAAAAACAGACCCGGAGTGGTTACATCAGCAGACTATTCGCAGTTTTAGCCGACTATCGCAAACCCCTTCTAGTTGGGTAAACCAACGCTTAAAGAAGTCTTTATGTCTGTACGATTCACGCTTAGAACAAAATTTGTTTGGGCTAAACTTTCCAAATCCTGTAGGGTTAGCAGCTGGTTTCGACAAGGATGGAGTAGCTGCTAACATTTGGTCTAACCTAGGTTTTGGCTTTGCGGAATTAGGAACTGTAACTTTTCACGCACAGCCAGGAAATCCGTCTCCTCGTTTGTTTCGCTTGCCGTTGGACAAAGCTGCTCTCAATCGGATGGGCTTTAATAATCGCGGTGCAGCAGCAATGGCGGCACGATTAGCACAGGAAAAGCAGAAGTTAACCCAGTCAATACCCATAGGGATAAATTTGGGTAAATCTAAGGTAACTCCTTTAGAAGCAGCCGCACAGGATTATCTCGATAGTTTTCGCTTACTGAAGGATTTGGGAGATTATTTCGTTGTTAATGTCTCTTCTCCCAATACACCAGGGTTGCGATCGCTCCAAGATGCTTCTATGCTCAGTGCCATCTTGAATTTATTACAACAAGAAAACATTACACAAAAGCCAATTTTTGTCAAGATAGCGCCAGATTTGGATTGGGTTGCGATCGCTGACATCATAACTCTTGCTAAAACCTACCAACTAGCGGGAATTATCGCCACTAACACCACCATCAGCCGTGATGGACTCAAAACCCAGGTGATTGACCAAACAGGCAAATCACCCCAGGATGAAGCTGGCGGAATTAGCGGTGAACCATTGCGCGATCGCTCCACTGAGGTAATTCGTTTTATTTGGCAGCAAACCCAAGGACAAATCCCGATTATTGGCGTTGGTGGCATCTTTTCTGCTGAAGATGCTTGGGAAAAAATTACTGCTGGTGCTAGTTTGATCCAGGTTTATACAGGCTGGATTTACGAAGGCCCACTGATGGTACGCCAGATTCTAGCAGGTTTGCTTTCCAAGCTAGAACAAAGCGGCTTAAATTCCATCAACGAAGCTGTAGGTTTACAAACAAAAATTCAAAAATTCTAATTACGAAATTTGAATTATTTACCCTTCTTCCTCCACTGGGAAAAACTCCTTAGTTTTTTCCGAGTATGACCAGGCAATACCATCCGGGTCTTTGCTGCGACTCCATTCATGAAACTCTGGATCGTTTCGCCGTTTATAAACCGTGCTGGAATAGACATTTAGCCGTTTGGCAAGTTCAGATTGAATCAGAGAGCCAAAAATTAACTGTTTTTCCAGCGATCGTTTAGCTGACTCATGGGTTGGCTGTGGTGGTGATTCGGTTTCTGGTTCCTCCTGTGGGGTTGGTGGTGCTAGGAGCGATCGCGCAGTTTTAGTAACTGCTTGAGTAGGAAGTTCTTTAACAGGCTCACTACTATCAAGAATATTACCGAGAATGCTGGCAGTTATAAAGTAATAAGACTGCCCCGCATCTTCGGAGTTCACTATACTAGCGCCAAATTCCGAGGCTTTACTATCCAAGTAGCGTTTTGCCGTCGTTCCAGGAAAATTGCCCCTCATTGCCAAGTCCATTGGCGTAAGTCTGCCTTGATTTTCCCGAACCAACTGATGAAAAATTGGGTTAACTCGATGAGTCCACTGCTGCCATTGATATTCCTGCCAAAGCTTGAAGCCAATTACCAGAACAATTAGCGCCAGTAACAATCTCCAAGTGGTAACTAGGAAAATAATCAAGAACGAGATGGGCAAAAGTAGAACGAGAAAAGCCTTGCCGTTATCTTCTATGGGTTTCTCACTCATGCCGATTTTTGCCAAGTGAATTTTGGGAAATAATACTATCTATATTGGCAAAAATTAGGACACTTTTTTGTATCTTTTGGCAAAGTTGTGGCAAATTTGCCGGCAAAACCTTTCCTTAGTGAGTGTTATAACCTTTTGAATCTGCAACTTATCTAAGATTGGTCTGCGATGCCTACGGCGGTAAACTACGCGCAAAAGTTTTTACTGGCGAAAACAAAAGGGTTTTGATGAGAGCGATCGCACTACATCTCAAATAATATCCCCTCGAAATTCTGGCCGACGGCTTGCTTATGCTGCTCAGACTTCTCATTCCAAAGCAGTAATTCTAAATTAGCTTGCAGACCCTTGACAACAGATAATACATATACTACATTAATAATACAAGTCAACTTTTATTAGGAAGTTAGCTTTCACCAGTAGCGGATAGCTGAAATAGCAGAGTGCCTACCTTGCACGGAAGGGCCGACGTATTGAGGGTTATCGTATAAAAACGAGCATTCGCGGGTTCAAATCCCGCCTCACTACACCAAAATCAATGCTGTTAGAAGTTTTAAATATTTAACTCCTAACTCCTAACTCTTAACTCCTAACTTTTCATGTGGCGGGTAGCTCAGAGGTAGAGCGCTAAACATCCTTATTCACCCCTTCGACGAATTAGGGTTATCGAATTGGGTTCGAGAGGTCGCGGGTTCAAATCCCGCTCCGCTACACCAAAATAATTTTAGATTTTAGATTGAATCTAAAATCCAAAATCTAAAATCTAAAATCCAAAATTTCTATGTGGCAGATAGCTCAGTTGGTAGAGCGCCGAAAAACATCCTTGTTCACACCTTGCCTGAAAAGGCCGACGAATTAGGTTTATCGCCTGTTAAGCCGGATGTCGCAGGTTCAAATCCTGCTCTGCCACCTTTCATTTTTGCCTGCAAAGGCCGGGAGATGAAACGATGAATTACAATTTTTTTACTAACAAGAAGACTACAACACCACAAAATCAACCTATCCCCGGTCGGGAAGCCGAAATGGTTCAGGGACGTTCCGGCGGCTGGATGTTTGATGCTGGCATTTGGAAGATGTTGCAGCGTTGTCTTTTGGTTGGCACAGCAAAAAGCACTTACTACGCTGGTAAACAGGAATTAACTGAAGATTTTGTGACAGTTGTAAGACTTGCTGTTGCTGAAAATCCCGGTCGTGTAGCGGAAGAAATTTTGTATGCTAGCGATGGACGCGCCATCAATAA
This sequence comes from Nostoc sp., assembly GCF_035638895.1. Taxonomy (GTDB): domain Bacteria; phylum Cyanobacteriota; class Cyanobacteriia; order Cyanobacteriales; family Nostocaceae; genus Nostoc. The sequence continues at coordinate 39,246 of NZ_DASQZC010000690.1, forward strand.
CAGTGCGCCTATATTAGCTTTGGTGTTGCTGTCGATGGGTGAAGCACCAGAAGCAAAACAGGCGTTTGGTGAAATCTTCCCGCAAGTTGTTCGCACTGGTAGTCACTTCTACGAATGGTTGAACTACACCAAATCTCTGCGGGGATTTGGCAAGGTGGTACGGGAAGCTGGTAAAACTTGGCTCTCAAGGGAAGATGTCAGGGGTTTAGCTTATCAACTGTTGAAATATCAACAGCGTCAAGGCTTTTCCCACCGAGATGCATTGCGGTTGTTCCATGTCAAACCGCCTACAGAAAATCACCGTCAACTATTTGAATGGGTAGTTAGAGGCTGGGAAGAATTGCCAGCAGACATTCCCTCAGAGGCATTGGCGCAGATTTGGTGGTATGAGTGGCTCAAGCGGAATCCTACCCAAACCCATGAAGCTATTTCCCAAGGACGCTTAACCCACGAAATGGCTGCACCAGTGGGCAAAATGGATAAACTTGCTTGGCAGCTGCTATTTCAGGAAATGCCAATAGGTGCAATGTTACGTAACTTGGGTTCTTTAACTGAACTGGGTGTATTACGAGCTGATGAAAACGCTAATTTGCAGCAAGTGGAAGCAGTCCTTAATCGCAGAGAACATCTGCGTAAAGGTCGCATCCATCCGATTGATGTTTTGAAAGCACTCAAAACTTATGAGTCTGGTGGAACATTAGGACGCAGTAAGAAAACTTGGAACCCAGTTCCTCGGATTGTGGACATTTTAGAAAAGGCGGTTGAACTGTCTTTTGATGTTGTGCAACCCACAGGTAAAGTGTTCATGCACGCCGTAGATGTTTCTGGTTCTATGGGTAGCTTGGTTGCAGATATGGGGCTAACTTGTTGTGAAATTGCCACCACAATGGCACTGGTGACAGCAAAAGCAGAGAAAAACTACATGATTCGTGGTTTTGCTACCGAATTCAGGGAATTAGGTATCACCGCCAAAGATAGTTTTAGTTCTGCGGTTCGCAAAGCTAGCAACCAAAACTTTGGTGGAACGGATGCATCTGTAGCTTACGACTGGATGATTAAAAATAACTTCAAAGCAGATGTTGTCTGCTTTTGGACTGACTCTGAAAGCTGGGCTGGGTATAAGCATCCTAGTCAAGCGTTGAAGAAGTACCGGAAAAAAGTAAATCCTGACGTTAAGGCGGTGTATGTCACCTTGACCCCTTACCAAATTACTTTGGTAGATCCTGAAGATTCGCTGTCTTGGGATTTGGCAGGGTTCGATCCGGGTACACCTCGGATCATCCAGATGCTGGCTACAGGTGAATTGTAGATATTGCTGAAGGGTAAAGGATGACAAACTTTGTCCTTCATACTTCATGGGGGGTTATCCTTGTTCGCAACTTGCCTTTCGGGGCCGAAGAATTTAAGGTTATCGGTTACGTCTCCACCATTGTGGGGATTAGCGGGTTCAATCCCCGCACCCGCCTTTGTTTGATTTTTATTAAAGTGTCGTTTGGTTAAGGTAAAGATGCCATCGCTGTTGATGGTGAAGGTCAGAATTCCTCACCAGCTGGATAAATCTTCAAGAAGAACGCTCAATCGCTTCGTTGGTTTGTTGAAGAAGCCGTGCCTAACTATAAAGAACTTTACGCCGGGAAAGTTGATTTAGTTGCTCGTTATCAAGGTATTCCGTATTTAATTGAATGGACTACAGCCGAAGAACCAAAACTGAGATTTGATAAGCTTTATGACAAACTTTTACAACTAGCCGCTTATGGTGGTGCAATAAATCGGTATTATAGCGATCGCCTCTTTAACTGCAAAATTAACCATGCTCTCATTGTCGTAGCCTTGCCAGGTGAAGAAGCAGAGATTTTTGAATTTGATCGTGCAAGGCTAATTCATGTCTGGCATCAATGGCTGAATCGGCTGAATTTTTTCTTCAGTGCAGTTGCTGCCTAAAAGTGCGATGTCTACGACGGGCTACGCCTACGTAAACATCTACCCCTTGTAGAATAGACAAAATGCTTCTTTGACAACATAATGTAATATAACTTAGTACGAATCGAGCGATGCCTACGACGGGCTGCGCCTACGCTGTTCCTTTTGGATGTAATTGCTATTAATGTGGCAATCTGCTAGATATCAGCCTGGTTTCATCCCCAATTGTCCACCCAAAGACAGTAGATTAAGTTTTGTGTGAATCACTATAAGGGACTTCCAAATAAAAAAATATACAACTATTTATTGTGGGGTGGGCATCTTGCCCGCCCATAGTCAAAGGCGGGCAAGATGCCCACCCCACAAGATTGGATAATTTATTTCTTGGAAGTCCCTAAGAGATGAAATAGCTCTGCTCTCCAAAAAGTCAAAAAGGAACAGATTTTTATGACATTTGATTACGATTTGTTTGTCATTGGTGCTGGGCCTGGGGGATTGGCAGCAGCTAAAAAAGCAGCTAGTTACGGTGTACGTGTCGCTGTTGCTGAACAAGAATCCGTCGGTGGGACTTGTGTAAATCGCGGCTGTGTTCCAAAAAAACTGATTGTCTACGCAGCCGACTTCGCCCTGCAAAATCAAATAGCGCACAATTATGGGTGGAGTGACTGTCAAACATACTTTGACTGGACATTATTTATTAAGTCAGTACATCAGCATATTGACACTATTAACCAGTCTTATTTTCAGCAATTGCAAAAAGCTGGAATTGAATTAATTTCTCAACATGCCACTTTCATCGATACCCATACTATCAATATTGATGGACGCAAAGTTACGGCAGACAAAATTTTAATTGCTGTGGGAGGGCAACCCCTCAAGCCCAAAATCCCAGGTATCGAATACGCTATCACATCCCGCGAGATGTTTCAGCTACCCTATCTGCCGAAACGTTTAGCAATTATTGGCGGCAGCTACATTGGCGTAGAATTTTCTAGCATGATGCACGCTTTCGGCTGCGAAGTGACGGTGATTGAAAGAGACGGGACGATTTTATCGGGGTTTGATGATGACATTTGCTCTGCTGTACAACAGGGTTTGACTAAACGCGGAATTAAGATATTCACCAACAGCACCGTTGCTAAAATCAAATATTCAGATGAGTGTTTGTTGTTAACTATTACTGGTGAAAATCAAAAGATAATTACAGCAGATACCATCTTAGTTGCCACAGGTTACGCTCCAAATACCAAGAATCTTGATTTAGAAAATGCCCATGTTGAACTTGGCGAACATGGTGCAATTAAAGTAGATGAATACAGCCGCAGTAGCCAAGAAAGTATTTTTGCTGTGGGTGATTGCACCAGCCGCGTGCAATTGACTCCAGTGGCTAAGGCAGAAGGTATTGCCTTTGCAGATACAGTTTTTGGCAACAAGGCGCAAAAATTAAATTATGATTATGTGCCCACTGCTGTTTTTTGCCGTCCAGAAGCGGCTAGTGTGGGAATGACAGAGGCAAAAGCACGGGAAAAATTTGGTGAATCTGTACAATGCTACCGCACCCAGTTCCAACCACTTTTGTATCGGCTAATCGAACAGGATGAGCCAACCATTATAAAGTTAGTGTTAAATGGTGATTCTGGGCAAGTTTTAGGCGCTCACATGGTGGGTGAACATGCAGCAGATATCATTCAAAGTCTGGGTGTGGCAATTCGCAAAGGCATCACTAAGGAAGATTTGGATGAAACTATAGGCATTCATCCCACGACAGGAGAAGAATTTTTGTCGTTAAATTAAAATTATATGCAGAACTGAGTGAAATCATGTCAGCTTGATTGCTTATTAAACTCGAAGAACCCCACCCCGTCCCTAAGAGCAGGCGAGGTGGGGTTCTTTACTCCTCGCCAAAGTCGGGAAGGAGTTTATTTAGCTGATCCTAAAAACAAGGTGCGGTGCTTGTATTATGGGCAGTTTGAGAGATACGATCTCAGACTTTTGCAGCAGATACTTCCTCTGGCTTTTCTTGCCTTTGCAACGCAGAATACAGCCTATTGAGGGCATTTACATAAGCTTGCGCTGATGCCACGATGATATCTGTGTTCGCTGCATGACCAGAAAAAACTTTAGATTCATAACGTAAACGAATCGTCACTTCTCCAAGGGCATCAATACCACCTGTTACTGACTGCACAGAAAACTCAATCAACTCGTTGGGGACATTTACTACACGGTTGATGGCTTTGTAAACTGCATCTACTGGCCCAGTACCGATCGCAGCATCGGTTAATTCTTCACCTTCTGGGGTACGCAGGGTAACGGTAGCGGTGGGGCGGGCGTTGCTACCACAGGAAACTTGCACCAACTCTACCCGGAACAAATCGGGTGCTTGTTGGATTTCATCATTAACGATCGCTTCCAAATCCCAATCAGAAATATCTTTCTTTTTGTCTGCTACTTCTTTGAATCTGACGAATGCTTTATTTAACTCAGTATCTGACAGTTCAAAGCCCAATTCTTTTAACCGGGTGCGGAAAGCATTTCTGCCTGAATGTTTGCCCAAAACTATTTGATTGTCTGTTAAGCCAATCAATTGAGCATCCATAATTTCGTAGGTGAGCTTATTTTTTAGCACACCATCTTGGTGAATTCCAGACTCATGGGCAAAGGCATTCGCCCCAACGATCGCTTTATTTGGTTGTACCAACATTCCCGTCAAATTGGAAACTAAGCGTGAGGTTTTGTAAATTTGCCGAGTGTCGATATTTGTTAGGGATTCTTGAGAATCTTCTGGTCTTCCCAAATAGGGATTAAAATATTGCCGCCGCACATGCAACGCCATCACTAATTCTTCTAATGATGCATTTCCGGCACGTTCGCCAATGCCATTGATGGTACATTCTAGTTGGCGTGCGCCATTTTTCACGGCTTCTAAGAAGTTAGCAACTGCCAAACCTAAATCATTATGACCGTGAACGGAAATAATCGCTTGGTCGATGTTAGGGACATTTTCGATAATCCCCTTAATGATTGCTCCAAACTCGCTAGGGGTTGTGTAACCTACAGTATCGGGAATGTTAACTGTTGTTGCACCAGCTGCGATCGCTCTCTCTAACACTTGGTAAAGAAATTCTGGATCGGAACGAGCCGCATCCATCGGCGAAAATTCTACATCTGTTACAAAGGACTTGGCATAAGCTACCATTTCTTCTGCGATCGCTAGCACTTCTGCCCGTGACTTCCGCAACTGATACTCTAAATGGATATCAGAAGTGGAAATAAATGTGTGAATTCTGGCGTTAACTGCTGGTTTTAATGCTTCTGCAGCTGCTTCAATATCTGCTTTAATCGCTCTTGCCAAACTGCAAATTACCGGGCCATTTTCTGTCCCGACAATTTTGGCTATCTTGCTGACTGCTTCAAAATCTCCAGGGCTAGCAAAGGCAAAGCCTGCTTCAATTATATCCACACCCAGACGCGCCAGTTGCTTGGCAATAACTAGCTTCTCGTCTATATTCAGAGTTGCTCCTGGACACTGCTCTCCATCTCGCAGTGTAGTATCAAAAATGATGATTCGGTCTGTTTTATTTGTCATTTGCGTTTTGTTGTTTAATTTTTACTTATGGATCAAAATATCTTCAAACTTAGTTTTTCTTTTACTCTTATTTTTGTAAATAATTGCTAAGACTACTAACCTTCTGTTTTTTCTATTTGATCTCTGATATCATTTAAATCTATATATCTGTCAGTAGCATTTCGTAGTTCTCTTGCGATCATTCCTTCTGTCGATACTACTGTAATATGTGTATTTTTTGAACGTAATAGTTCGATTGCTCTTTCAAAATCTCCATCGCCACTGAATAATACTACTCGGTCATACTGGTCTACTGTATTAAACATATCTACAACAATTTCAATATCTAAATTCGCTTTTTGCGAGTAACGACCAGAGGTATCATCATAATATTCTTTAAGAATTTTAGTTCTAACTGTATATCCTAGACTAATTAGAGCATCTCTAAAACCTCTCTGATCTTGTGGGTCTTTTAAGCCAGTGTACCAGAATGCATTAATTAATGTTGTTTCTGATTGTTCATGTTTGAAGTATTCTAAAACTCGCCGAGGGTCAAAAAACCAACCATTTTTTTGTTGAGCATAGAACATATTGTTTCCGTCTACAAAAATAGACAGACGATTCATTGGAGAACCCATACAAATTTACACCTAATAATATATATGAATTTAGATGGAACAATAGATTATAGCAATTTTCAAATGCCTTGTTTGCTAATATCTATAAACTAACTCTTCATCTGTAGCTTTTATCCTACCTCTTTCAAGGCATAAAAACGCCTGCAACATTGGAGTTGAGATACTGGGTGCTAAACCTTATTCACCTCCGGCACTGCAAGAGCCACCCTATGATCAAAATCTACCAATAAAATTGAACTAGTAACAGCATTCATAACTGTATAACACTAAAGTTTACTCCTAAAGAGGTATGGTATAGGCTTAGGGTAGGATATAACTTGATGCCTATCTATAGGTTTTGCTTACAGTATAAGGACACACTTTATGCGGAGTACCAATATTGCACCAAAGACAGAAGACGGACTTGGGACAGCTTCTGGTAAAACCCCAGTTAAGAGGGTACTTGTTGGTTAGGTTAGGGGAAAATCTCGCCGCAACCAAGTACAGAGACGAAGTATATCTGGCTATGATCTGTGAGACAATCACTCTTTTGTAACTTACTCAACAGAATAATAATTTAAGCAGTACCTGAGTGAGAATCTCTTGGGGGCTACCTTTGTCAATAAAAGTTTGTTGATGAATAGAAGATACTTTACAAATGTATAAGATTGTCATTTAAGTATTATTTCAATATGCTTGTACTAAAACGTGGTCTGAATAAATAAAAGTGTTGGACTTAAATCAATCAGTAACACGATATGGCAGAAGAACCTACATCTACCTTAACTAAAAACTATGTCTCTGCTGCCAATAGACACTCAAGTAAACCGACAAAGGTAACGTCAACAGCATCAGCTCGTCAGTCTAGGTGGATGGTTTTCTTAGGTCATCTCCTCGCTGGCGGTTGGGCAATGGGTGCAGCAGTGCTGAGTGCTTCTGGTGGAGAATTGGTTCAATTGATGGAAAATAAGGCGCTTTCTGCCTTTTTTCAAGTGCGTGGCCCAATTTTGCCTCCAGAAGACATCGTAATTTTAGCAATAGACGATCAGTCAATATCAGTTCCCGCACAGTACTATAAAACAAATCCGAAACGATATGCCTACTTAGAAACACTGAAATCTTATCCTTATAAACGGGCTGCTTATGCTCAGATAATCACAAAGTTAATCAAAGCAGGTGTCCGTTCTGTAGCGGTAGATGTCGTTTTTGACACGCCAAGTAGTTATGGAGCTACTGACGATCGCCAACTCCAGGCAGTATTGCAAAAATATGGCAGCAAAGTTACCTTAGCAGCCGTCTACGAAAATTCCCAGACGCACCAAGGGTCTTTTATGCAACTGATTGACCCACAACAAATGTTTCGTATAGGGTCAGTGTCCATTGGCTCAGTTAATTTCCCCTTGGAGACAGATGGTAAAGTTCATCGATTGGCGAGTGAGTTTTCTAAGTTGTTAGCTCAAGATAATTTGATTGAGAAGCTACCCTCTTTTGATGAAGCAGCAATCAGGGCCGCACAAGTAAATTATCCCCGACCAAAGGGCGATCGCATTCATTTTTGGGGACCTGCGGGTACATTTGAGCAAATACCCTTTTGGCATGTACTCGACCCGGAAAACTGGAACACCTATTTGCAGCAAGGAAAGGTTTTCAAAGACAAGATAGTGCTGATTGGTGCAACAGATAAGTTACACAATGATTATTATCCAGTCGCTGCTAGCAACAGCGCTAAACCCATGTCGGGCGTGGAAATTCACGCCAATGCGATCGCAACTTTGATGTCAGGTAAAGCGATCGCCCCAGCAATTAACAGTCTACCGTTACGAGGTTTGTTTGTGCTAATTATAGTTGGCAGTACAGCCTTGATGATTAGCAGACGCAAGCTTAGTATAAATAGATTTTTCTATAGCCTTGCCCTGTCTGCTACTTGGGCAGGAATTAGTTATGGGTTATTTGTTCATGGTCATTTAATTCCCACTACTGTACCAATGATTGCGATCGCTATGATTGGATTTTCCTACTTAGGAACCTCATTAGTCAGAGAAAGCATCAAAAAACGCCAATTAGTAGATATTTTTCAGAAGTATAAAACTTCCGCCGTTGTCCAAGAGATTATCAGCCAACAAGATGACTTACAAGACCTAATCCAGCAACGAGATTTAGCCTTATCAGGAAAAGTCCTGGCTAGACGCTACAGAATTGTCAAAGTTCTCGGTTCCGGTGGATTTAGTGAAACCTACATTGCCGAAGATACCCAACGTCCTGGAAATCCGCAATGTGTTGTCAAACAACTAAAACCAGCCAACAGCAAACCAGAAGCCTTGCAACTTGCCAGACGTTTATTTAACTCAGAGGCGCAAACACTCGAAAAATTAGGAACGCACCCTCAAATTCCGCAACTTTTGGCGTATTTTGAAGAAGATGAAGAATTTTATTTAGTACAAGAACAGATCATTGGTCATCCTTTAAATCAAGAATTGCCATCAGGCAGAGCAATTGAGGAAATTGCAGTGATCAGAATTGTTAGGGACTTATTGCAAACATTAACATTTGTCCATAAAAACAATGTGATTCACCGGGATATTAAACCCAGCAATATCATCCGCCGCCATTCAGACGGTAAACTTATCTTGATTGACTTTGGGGCTGTCAAAGAAGTTAGTACAAAACAGCTTGATCATCAAGAGCAAACCCCCTTCACCATTGGCATTGGTACTCAGGGTTATGCACCAAGCGAGCAATGTTTTGGGCGTCCACACTACAGTAGTGATATCTATGCAGTCGGCATGGTTGGAATTAAAGCCCTGACTGGTATAGCGCCCCGTGAGCTACCTAGAGATGCTGATGGAGAGATAAAATGGAGCGATACCTACGGCGGTAAACTACGCACCCAGGTGAGTCACTCCTTCGCTAAGATTCTCAGTAAAATGGTGCTGGATGACTTCAAACAGCGATATCAGTCTGCATCAGAGGCTCTTGAGGATCTTAAAGCTTTTGACGATGTTTTAAATTTCCAAAGCATATACCCCATGCTACAGAATGACTCATTAATGAATACTTTAGATGACTTAGGCGCTCCTACAAAATCTTGCTCAGAAGCATCCTCAGAAACTACTTGATATGATGTTCGCCAAATTACCCATAATCAAAGAACCC
>NZ_DASQZC010000691.1:0-3112 GCF_035638895.1 Nostoc sp.
GTCAGACGACCAAATACTTCCTTGAGCATAATTTCGGCGATTTGGGTCACTTCCGGCTTGTTCAACTGACGGAAGACGATAATTTCATCGAGTCGGTTGAGGAACTCTGGACGGAAGTACTGCTTGAGTTCTTCGTTCACCAAAGAGCGAATCCGGTTGTAAGTTGACTCGCTGGCATCTTCGGAGAATTCAAAGCCGATACCGCTACCGCCTTTTTCAATTACCTTAGAACCAATATTGGAAGTTAAAATCAGCAAGGTGTTCTTGAAGTCCACCGTGCGACCTTTGGCATCAGTTAACCGACCGTCTTCCAAAATTTGCAGCAGCATGTTGAATACATCGGGGTGGGCTTTTTCGATTTCGTCGAACAACACCACGGTGTAAGGACGCCGCCGCACGGCTTCAGTTAGCTGACCACCTTCGTTATACCCAACATAACCTGGAGGCGAACCAATCAGCTTGCTGACGGTGTGACGCTCCATGTATTCGGACATATCTAAGCGGATCATCGCTTCTTCGGAACCGAAGAAGTAAGCAGCTAAGGATTTCGCCAACTCGGTTTTACCTACACCAGTAGGCCCAGAGAAGACAAAGCTAGCTATGGGTCGATTGGGATTTTTCAAACCAACACGAGCGCGGCGAATTGCCCGTGAAACTGCCTTCACAGCTTCGTCTTGACCAATTAAACGCTGATGCAAGGTATCTTCCATGTGCAGCAGCTTTTCAGATTCAGATTCGGTGAGTTTGTTCACCGGTACTCCAGTCCAGGAAGCGACAATGTGGGCAATGTCTTCTTCTGTAACTACAGGTTCTTCACCTTCTGTGCCTGTTGCATTGGTCTTGCTTTGAGCGATCGCCCGGATTTCGGCTTTGATTTCCATTTCGCGATCGCGCAATCCCCCAGCTTTGTCAAAGTCTTGAGAGCGCACTGCGTCATCTTTTTCTTTTAATATCTGACGCAGTTCTTTGTCTAACTCTTTGGCTGCGGGTGGCAGTTGGGAGTTAATCAAGCGCACTCTAGAACCAGCTTCATCAACTAAGTCGATGGCTTTATCTGGGAGGAAGCGATCGCTAATGTAACGGTCTGATAATTTCGCCGCCGCTACCAATGCTTCGTCGGAGATTTTCAGTTTGTGGTGTTGCTCGTAGCGTTCGCGCAAACCATATAAAATTTCAATTGTTTCATCAACTGTAGGTTCGCCAACCATTACTGGTTGGAAACGCCGCTCTAGCGCTGCATCTCGCTCGATGTGCTTCCGGTATTCATCTAGGGTTGTAGCTCCGATACACTGCAACTCACCCCTGGCCAAAGCTGGCTTGAGGATATTTGCTGCGTCAATAGCACCTTCTGCTGCACCCGCACCAATTAAGGTATGTACCTCATCAATCACGAGAATGACATTACCCGCAGAGCGGATTTCATCCATGATTTTTTTCAAGCGTTCTTCAAATTCACCCCGGTATTTGGTTCCTGCTACGAGCAAACCAATGTCCAGCGTGACGACGCGTTTATCTTCCAGGATGTCAGGGATATCTTTAGTGGCAATGCGTGAAGCTAAACCTTCAGCGATCGCTGTTTTACCAACCCCTGGTTCCCCAATCAGCACTGGGTTATTTTTTGTGCGGCGACCCAAAATCTGAATCACTCGCTCAATTTCTTTAGCGCGTCCCACCACTGGATCGAGCTTATTATCTATTGCCATCTGAGTCAGGTTTGAGCCAAATTCATCCAGAGTCGGGGTTTTTGTGCGCCCGGATGAACCGCCTGGTGAAACTTCGGCAGTTTCTCCCAACATGCGGATGACTTGGGTTCTTACCTTAGATAGATCCACACCGAGGTTTTCTAGCACCCTGGCTGCGACGCCTTCCCCTTCGCGGATTAGGCCCAACAGCAGATGCTCGGTGCCAATGTAGTTATGCCCCAGTTGGCGTGCTTCCTCCAAGGAGAGTTCTAAAACTCGCTTTGCCCGTGGCGTAAACGGAATTTCCACGGCAACAAAGCCTGATCCCCGTCCTATAATTTTTTCAACTTCAATTCGGGCATCTTTGAGATTGACGCCCATTGATTTCAGCACCTTGGCAGCCACTCCAGTGCCTTCGCCAATCAGACCCAGGAGGATCTGCTCGGTTCCGACAAAGTTGTGACCTAAACGGCGGGCCTCTTCTTGGGCCAGCATGATTACCTTAATGGCTTTTTCTGTGAAGCGCTCAAACATGGCTTTATCCCATCATCTGCGGTCGTGCCGGTATGCTGATTTTAGCACAGGCAAAGCTTTTGGATGCCTGTATAACAGATTATAGACATCCTGAAGCTATGACTTGAGTTGATGGGCTAATTGTTAACTATTGACTACTTTTATCTGGCTAGTGTACTGAGGAGCTTTAGTTCACCAGCCTTTTTGGGATTTATTACAAACAGTTCACTGCTTACATTGAGAGTTTATTCACTCAATCCCAAACACTTATACATAACATATATATTTTTTAATGTCAAGCAAAAATATTTAATATACGATTTACTTATATAGTTTAATTTCTAGATAAAATATTTGAATAAAAACAGGTGCAGCAAAGTTACATTTTTTTGCTGAGACTGATCGCAAGTGCCAATAATTCAAAATTACTAATACCCAACAGTTAAATGTAGTCCTTCTGAGTTGAGTAAGCTACAAGAACCCCTCCCCGCTCTTCAAGAGGGCAAAGCTATATAATTCGTGTTTAATTACAAATTACGTTAGCGTAGCCCATTACGAATTACTTAAAAAGCAAGTGCCAAGAAGATTTTTCGAGGCGATCGCTGACAATGGAATACCATTGGTCTAAAGTTGCTTGAAATTTGCGGTGTTGTAAATCTGGAAGCCAAAGAATTAAAGCATCCTCATCGTTATCTTGGTAGTAGCGCCGCCGCCGCCCAGCTGTTTGAAAGCCAAATTTTTGATATAAAGATATTGCCGCCAAGTTGGAAGCTCGCACTTCGAGGGTAGCTCGCTCCATTTTGCGATCGCAAGCTGTCTTAATGAGCGAATATAGTAAAGCCGCACCCAAACCTTGACGGTGATATTCGGGATGAACCGCCAAAATTGTAATGTGGGCTTCATCTAAAATTGACCAA
>NZ_DASQZC010000692.1:0-3392 GCF_035638895.1 Nostoc sp.
CGGTCACTACTCAGTGCTTTACGAACCTCTTCCACGGTGGTTTTAATGACATCCTCTTCGTTAAGCGATTGGCGAATGCTGCGGGTAATTTCTACAAATACCTGAGCTGTATCCGCCTTCGTATCAACCTGTTCTAGAAGTTTGGTGTAGTCAAGGGCAAATCCTACTTGTATAGCTATCTGAGCCAACAAATCAATCTCAGACTGCTGCCAAAAACGAATTCTAGAACACTGATGTGCAATCAATAAACCGAATAGCTGTTTGCCTTTGAGAATAGGTGCTACTAAATTAGATTTGACAGCAAATTGCTCTAGCAATTTAATATCACTATCACTAAGATCAGCTTGATAGATATTATCAATAGCACGGATGGAACCATTCTGGTATTTTTCTCTATACCCTGCCTCGAACCCAGGCTCAGGGATTGTAACCCCTAATACTCTTGGTAAACCAGGTGCTACTGACTCAGCGATAAAGGTTCCATTACAACCGGAGTTGAAGCAAAAAATGGTTACACGGTCAACGCTTAAAGCTTTACGAATTTCTTCTGAGGTAATTTTTAGAACATCTTCTTCATTGAATGATTCTCGAACCCATCGCGTAACTTTCCTCAATAATTGGGAGTAATCAGCTTCGGCTTCTTTCTCCTTTATCAAAACTGAAAGCAGCTCTGTAAATAAGTTTATGTTTCTCTCTAACATTACTAATTCATCTTCATTAGCAATGAAATATTGAGTAAACTCACTGTCTGGACGCAGCTTGTTTTTGATACTATTAGAAGTTGCCGCAGCTTTACTGACTCGACTAAAAGCTCGATTAGTGACAAAAACAGCGATCGCACCTGTTAAAATTGCTGTTACTCCCATACCACTTAACAAGAGTGACAATTGTCTCTGTAGAGCTAGTTCGGTTTCTCTTGAACTTGCCGCACTCTCAAGTCTTACTTGCGGAATTTCTTTGGTAATTAAATTAATGCCGTAGTAGTAAGTAGCTGTTCCAATTGCAACCACAGGAAGGATACTAATACTTAGTGCCCAAACAATTGCTTTAGTTTTTAAACTCCATTTTTGTTGCCACAGCCTTTGTTCACGATTTCGTCTTGCTTGGTTTTGAGAAAAAGACTGATTCATAAATGAAACCTGGATTGCTGCAATTGAGAATCAAGTAAATAACCTCTCCACCAAATTCTACACAAAACTTATTTAACAAGGAGTAGCTTTCAGGAGTATTTTAAGGCACTAACCTTTTACGTTGTATCCCATAAAGCTTTTGTTGCCTTTGACCTCAAAAAAATCAGGTCTGATTAACAGGCTTGTTAACAATAAAATCGCGTAGGCGTAGCCCATCGTAGATATCGCTTTGTTTAATGTCTTATTTTCTCATCAGGTGTTGTAGTTTTCTGGCAAAACAGCCAAAAATTCTTTCTTTTTAAACAAGAATGATATAGACTTATGACAGTTTGCCTCCCCCCTCAGAAAGAGAAGGAACAACACGAAAATAAGCCTTTAACCCTCTTGACAGGAGAGAGACTTACTACTCACCTTCCTTAGATTTGCGTAGCGGCACGAAGTGCAGGCAGGAAGTGCAGGCAGGAAGGAGTTTGGATTTAAGGATATGTCTATTGTAGTCTACTTGGCTAAAAATCTTTTGCACAAAAAGCATTTAGTCAGAGCGTTCAAAAGCCGTAATTTATTCTGTGGTTGATAGTGTGCGATGCCTGGGTTGGGCTACGCCGAAGGATTAAGCCTTAGAAGCTCAATATTTATTTTTTAATTGCCGTAATTGCGACATTTTCCAGAAATAGCTAGAAATCCAATTGGTAATAATGTGAGCGACAATCGGCACTAATAAGTTGCCAGTGAGCAGGGCACTATATGCGAATATCATCCCAACAATTGTTGCCCAAATCACATAAGGCCATTGTTGGGAACCGCTAAAATGCAAGATGCCAAAGCAAAGACTGGATACAATGACAGCCAGATGATCTAAGCCTAAAGCTGGCAGCATTACACCTCTAAATAATAATTCTTCACTCAATCCCGGTAGTAACCCCAGCCATATCAAGTCTGGTAAGGCTAAGGGCCTTAGTACCATTTCTAGATAATAATCTGCACTTTTACGATAGGCAGTCCAAACGCGATAAGCTACGCCACTTAACGCAGTGATGGTGAATCCTAACCCTACACCCAACAGCAACTCTCTTTGGTTCAAGTTCCAAGAAAATAGGGAAAAGTTGCCAAGGTATAACGAAAGTTTTGCGACTATCAACAAAATGATTGCAGTCGCTCCCATCGCCCCAAGTATTTGGATGCGCGTCAGGTATGGAATTTCTGGCTTTTGCTTTTGTTGTTCAATCACGGGTTTTCGGGGGAGTGGGGAGTGGGGAGTAGGGGGAAGGGGTAGAATAACTAATGACTAATTGGCTGTAAAGGTAATAAGTTGGGACGGAGAGCGTCGGGATTAATACCTGCTTTGTGTGCTACTAATATACCCACTGCTTCTAAATATGAGTTTACCTGTATACATTTGATCCCCAACGGGTGAGGAGGAACTTTTATTAGAGTTTTATTTTCTTCTACTGTAATTATTTGGCATTGTTTTTGGCTTAAACTCAATAAGGCACTGCTACCACAAGCATTTGCTGGTACGATCGCAGCATCTACTTCATCTACCCAAATATCTTCTTGCTGTGATCCGATTGCTCCTCTCTCTACTATAAATTGTGGCGCACGACTTAATCCTACAAGGACGCACGGCAAAAAAGTATAGCCCAATTCTTCGGCGGCGGAACGGGGAGATAAATCAGGTTGTGGAGGTTCGCTCAAAAGGGCAGGAGAATGGGCGCAAGGAATTTGAAAGGTTCGCACTAGCAAATGGCTAATTACCGCTTCTGCACCCGCCAGAGAATCTACGCCTTCACCTTGGCGATATTTTTGTACTGCTTCCTCATCCATATCATCGGGGAAACGGGCGACAACTGCAATCGCTTCTGCCCCCGTTTTTTTAATTAATATCTCAGCTGCTCGTAATAAACTATCCGGGTTGCCAATTGTTCCCCAACTAGCTCCCGATGCTGTAGTCCGTAATTCTACATTTAATGGGGCATCAGTAATTACATAATCTGTTAAAGTTAATCCCAGAGTTGCTCTGACTGCATCTGCTGCTTGTATATGTCGTAGCCGTAACTCTGGCTCAATAGCTTGGTCTAAAAGCAAACCTACTTTGTTGCTGCGGACTGGACGCAAACCCCAACATCCAGAAGCGAATTTGTCAAGCCCGTAACCTTCAACATAGAAAGCGTTTGGAAGATTCCAATATAAACTTGCGCCATTCAAGACATTGGGGTGAGTAATTAGGCGATCGCAAACCTGTGCTATAACTTTGGCAACAGG
>NZ_DASQZC010000693.1:0-3947 GCF_035638895.1 Nostoc sp.
AAGGGACTGCGATCGCAACTACAGCAACTACAACCAATATTTATTCCCGTTGAGATAGACTCTTCAAAATTCAACGAACAAATCAAGAAACTCTCGGCTAATATCGACCCCATCAAAATCGATTTAGCTCCCAATGTCAAAGATTTTCAAGAAAAGCTAAAGCGAATTGGGCGGATCACCCCAATTGATGTTGAGATTAGGGCGGATAAAGGAGCGATTAAAGCCCAGTTTACAGAGATTGGGCGGCATGCTGCCGAGGGATTTACTCAGGGGTTCTCTGGGGCTGAGGATGCGGGTAAATCTGCCGTTGATTCGATGGTGCGATCGGTTAAGTCGCAACTAGGGATTCAGTCACCGTCAAAGGTTTTTCGGGAGATTGGTAAGTATGCAACGCTTGGGTTAATGCAGGGTTTAGATTCAGTTGATGAATCTAAGCTCAAGGGCGTTGTCAATAAGGTTGAGAGCTATTTTAAAAACTCTAAAATCAAGATTAATTTAGATATTGATGGCAATAAATCTCCACTAAAAGAAAAAACCAAAGTCACTTTAGACGCTGATTCTATTGAAGGGGACATCAGTAAAGCGGTTGAGAAAGGTGTTCGTGGTGCTTCCAGCAAGAATATCTTTGCTGTATTGACTGGAGGATTGCTCAAGGCTGCTGTTGGCATCGGATCGGGTTTACTGGGTGTAATCCTGCTCCCTTTGAAGGCGGCTTCCCTTGCGCTTGGCACTATTTTTGCTGGTGCTGGCTTAAAACTGGGAGAAGAACTTAGTTCTGGTATCAGTTCTGGTATAAAAAGTGCGATTGGAAGCGCCTTGTCTGACAGTATTGGTAGTAGCTCGATTGTGGGAGAGGCGATTGGAGAAGGAGTTGTTGAATCTCTTGGGTTAGCCTTCAAAAAACTAGTGCCGGGCTTAATGCAGGAAGTAGCAGAACAGGCAAGGCTTGTACTTGGGGAGGAGAAAGTTTTTACAGCATCTGCTGTTAGGAGATCACAGTCCTCTACATCCGCCTTGAAGGACAAGCAAACTGCAACAGAGCAAGTGCAGTCTGATTACGAAAGAGCGTCCAAGCAGGGTAAACCTGCAAGGCTAAAGCAATTAGGAACTGAAATAGGCGCGGTTTTACCAGGTATCCGGCAAGATTCTCAAACCTTTGCTGCTGATTACACATCCGAACAGCAGCGGCTACAAAAAATAGCCGAGAGATTCAAGGTTAAATTAACTCCTGAGCGATTAATCAAAAAAAGGATTAAAGAGTACGAGCAGCAAGTTAAAACTTTTGAAAAACTGGCAGCAAGCCTTGAAGCGCAGGGTGAAGCACCCAAGGCTAACAGAATTAGATCGGCAGTTGCTGCAATTCCTCGTCCTGACACAGACCCCTCCAAAATATCCACAAAAGAATTACAATTTCAAGAAGCTAAATACCTTGCAGGAATTCAAGGAAAGTTTGTCAATAGAGAGCTTAATAAACAATTTAGCAGCAGGCGTGCGGAGTTAGCGCAAAGAAAAAAAGCGATCGCTCCTCAGATGCAAGAGTATGAGCAGCTATCTCAGGAGCTAGGAGGGATAGGCAGGGCATCCGAGGTTTTAGGTGTTGCGCCATCGATATCAAAAAAAACACAAAAAGATAACTTACCTGCTGCTTACCAGAAAATTTTTCAGCAAGTTGCGGCGTTATCTGGAGTGGGTGAAATTCCCGCAGGCATGATTCCACAATTAGCTAGCTCCAGTAAATTGAAGCCTGGGGTACTTGGTTCTTACGCTCCAGAAAGCAATCGCGTTAACGTACCCCCAGAAGTTTATCAACTTATCCAAAAGGGGCAGCTTAATCAGCAAATAATTGATACCCTTGTTCACGAATTACGGCACGCATTACAGTTTGGGCTTGGAAAAGTAAATCCACTAGCGGGAGAATCTGCCGCCATCCCTTTAGCCACCCCAACACAGCAGGAAGCACGCCAGTTTGGTAAGCTTATCGAAGGTTCCACTAGTATTCAGCCCGAACAGGCAAGGACTGTTACTAGAAAATTAGAATCAGATGCCTATGTATTCGCTGCTAGAAATACGCCTAAAATTGCGGCGCAGTTCCAGAAAGAAAGTGCTGTTGAGCAATTTCAGAAAGCCTTTGGAGTAGCTGGAGCCAATGCAGAAAAATTACTCAAAAATCTGCAAATAGAGTCAATCAAGAAAATCCAGCCAATACAGGGACTAGTGCAGCAGTACGGGGCTACTTTAGAAGGTGAAATAACTCAAGTATTTGCTCAGTTTGAGAATTTATCAAAATCTTTAGAACCCCTCTTAAACAAAGCCGCCAACATTGAATCACTAACAGCCGAAGAAATCACACAACTTCAGCAGGAGCTTGGCTCTAGTCTCAGTGCTGTAATTGCACAGATAGAAGCTGTTCCTGCTGAATTAAAGAAAGTTGCGATCGCCAAGGTTCAATCAAGCAAGAAATCAGCACCGCTTTCTGAGGCTGAATTACTCAAACAAACAACAGAAGCGCAAGCTTCAATCACTGCTAACCTGAAGCAATCTTTCAAAGGGAAGCCACGCGATCGCAAAGTAGTCAACCAAGATTTAGCGGCTGCTACTCTCACTGAAATTGATAATCAAATTGCCCTTGCCACCGAGCAATTAAACCGCGGTGATTTATCAGGTCAGGCGCGGCAAAAATTAGGGCAATTCAAAGGTACTCTTGAGCGCCAATATCGCACCTATTCCCCAGCATTGCGAGCATCCCAACCAGGATCAAATCAGCAATTTAAAGCACAAACAATTCAAAACAATCAACAATCACAAGGGGTTGAATTATTTGCTGTATCGGATGATATTGAAAATACTTTAGCATCAGCCAAAGCGCAACTACTCAAACTCGTCTCGCAAGCAAAAAATGGCAAGCAGAATTCTTCAGCTTATGGAGACTTTTATGGTCGCCAAATTGCTCAAGCGGAAGCGCGAATGGAGGCTGAAGCTAAGGTGCAAGAGGCAAAAGCCAAAATTGCCTTTGCCCAAACAAAAAAAGAGATGGAGGCGGCAAAGCGATTACTGGAGCAAGCTGAAGCTCAAAAAAAAGTGATCGAGCAGACCAACGCTAGACTAAAACAATTGGAAGAGGTGAATTCTGCTAATCCATCATTTAGAAAAGATTTACTGAACGCAGATATAGCCACTGCTGAAGCTAATGCTGAACAAAGACGAGGCAAGACGGTTCAAGAAATTCGCGCCAACCCGCGACAATTTTTTCAACAGCGATCTAGAAGTGCTACCGTTCAGAAGGCGCGATATATTACAGAGAATGCTGAAGGGATTGCAAATTTAGTCGGCACTAAAGTAGGAGAATCCCCCAGTGTTGAGCAAACGAAGTCTCTGTTGAATTTACAAGATGCCTTTGGCAAAGTGGGCGAAGCTTCAGCTAAATTCGGGCAAAATCAATCAAATAAGAATTTTTTGTCTTTGAGCGCGGCAATTGGCGAACTAGAAGGAGCTTTGCGTAAGTTAGGAATCCCCTTTGAGCTTATCAATCATGAAATTGATATCTACACCAATAATCTTAAAAAGATGCAGGCTGAAGGCAAGATTGATATTGATGTTAATGTCTCGTCTTTGGCTCCTGAAAAATTCAGCTTTATTGACAATATACTGAGTAAATTCTCAGGACTGGAACTCAAAGGCATTAAAGCGATCGCGGGACTCGTTAAAGGCTTTTTGGCAATTGGAGCGATCGCTTATATCCAAAATTTCTTCACCGAACTATCAGTTAACGCCTTTAAAGCTTATGTTGAACTCGATCGCCTCAAAACTGCCCTCAATTTCGCATCAGGCGGATCATCGGGGGGCGCTCAGAATCTAGCTTTTGTCCGTAAGACGGTTGAGGATTTGAAGGTTCCGCTAAAGGCTTCTACAGAAGGATTTGTGCAGCTAGCTGCTGCTGCTAAAGGGTC
>NZ_DASQZC010000694.1:0-1876 GCF_035638895.1 Nostoc sp.
CATCTCCATCCCCAATGGCAACTAAATCCTCGTCAATTTTCTTTGCTAAAGGAATGAAGTAATTAATAATTTCTAATTCGGGAATTTTGCGTCCTTGAAAGTACCATGTTTCTGGCACTAATCCTTTATCAGTAGCGATTAAATCGACTATTGTTAAACCAAGTTCTTGAGCAAGCGATCGCAATTTCGTATGATCTGTATCAATGAATTCTCCACCTAGCTCTACGGGCACGCCAGTACCTGCTGCGTTAGCTAAACTACATATCCGACCACCAACGCGGCTCCTCGCTTCAATGATGTCTACAGGAACTCCAGCTTGACGTAAGCGGTAGGCAGCAGTCAAGCCAGCAATTCCCGCACCCACTACCAGCACTTTGGGAATTGTGGCAAAAGCCGTAGAATCACGTCCATGATGCCAGGTAGCTGTAGCTAATGCGCTTACTAATCCCAAACCCCCATAAAGTAAGCGGCGACGAGTAGTTCTTTGTTTTAAAATATCAACTATCTCATCGGTAGGAATGCCAGTTTTAAGCGATGCCCTCGCAATTTTATAAGCGCGTTGCAAAGATATTATTAATGCAGACCTGGCCATTAAGCACACCTCTATTGCCGCCAATTATGGCGGTTATCGTTTACGTGAGATATACCTGTAGGGGCACGGCACTGCCGTGACCCTACACCTCGTTATGTAATGTTGTACTCCATCTAAATAGGAACCGCCATATCAAATAAGATTAATAATTGCAGGTTGAAATCACTTTTTTGATGAAGTAATTAAATTAAATATGAAAAATAATTAAATTCTTCTTGAAAGCTTTGGTTTACCAAGACTAAATCAGTGTTTTGTGGGATGCTAGGCGTAACTGATATGGCGGTTGTCGATTGAGTTAAGTACAAGAACCCCTCCCCGCTTGCGAAGAGGGGGCTATGATGTACCTTGTATGATTAAGAAACGCTATAAAGACAGCAGAAACTACAAAGCTACCTGACGGAAAATGCCTCATTGAACCGCCGCGTCACAGGCTCAGTGATGAATGTCAAAACTGACTTTTTACGAGTGACAATTTCACCTGAAGCAGACATACCTGGTGTAAATTCTACTTCTTGACCCCTAACGTTAACTGAGTGTTTATTTAGCTTAATTCTGGTGGGAAAAACTAAGCCTAATTCTTTATCAACAATTGCATTAGGACTGACTTGCATAACTTCCCCATTCACAGTGCCAAATTCCTGGAAGGGGAAAGTCGCCATTTTCACTTTTGCCTTCATTCCTTGACGAATAAACCCAATATCGCGGTTGAGAACTTTCACCTCTAGGAGCATTTCTTCCCCTTCCGGCAAAATTGACAGCAATTCTTCACCTGATTGCACTGGCCCCTTGGTGGCTTTAACTCTGTAGATTGTACCGGCAACAGGAGCTTCAATCGTTTCTAAAGCTTGCTGCTTTCTCGCCTGTTCTAATTGACCTTGAACAGTTGTCAGTTCTTCTTTACGCTTGTTGAACTGGGTCAAAATTTCACTTTGGCGTTCTGATGCTACACGCTGGGACTGACTACGTGCAGCATTGTAAGCTTGTTGTGCTTGGCGAATTTCTTGGACTTGGGCAGCAATATCTTTTTCTAATGATGCAACTTTATCTTGAGCCTCTGTGATTCTATTCTGGACATTAATCACTTCATCTTGTGCTTTAGTGATTTCTGTCTGTGTACGAGTTAATCTTTCTTGGGCATCCAAATAATCGACACGAGGTACAGCACCAGGAGTCATTAAGGTGCGTAGGCTTTTTTCCCTTTCTTGTGCCAGTGCCAAATTACTTTCAATTTTGATCCGAATGCTATCTGCGTTGACAAGGTTTGTTTTGGCATTGGCAACGCTG
>NZ_DASQZC010000695.1:0-22619 GCF_035638895.1 Nostoc sp.
AGCGTTTGCGCTCCTTCCAATTCAGCTAATGCTGTACTTAAGTCTTGCTCACAAATCTCCTGGGCCAATTGCTCAAATAGAGCTTGCTTGCTAGGAAAATAGTGGTACAACGTACCAGTAGAAACCCCTAATCCCTCAGCAATTTGGCGCATAGTGATGGAACCATAGCCTTTTTGGGCAAATAAATCAAAGCACTTGTCGAGCAGTTCTTTACGATATTGCTCATGATCAACAATTTTAGGCATGACTCCGGTTAATTATATCGAACAATCGTTATATAAAGATTAGCATCTTTATTGCTGATATGTAAAAACATATAGGACTCCTATTTGATTTTTGAACAATCAAGCTGCTTATAAGCTTGACATACAAAGCTTAAATTCTCAGTATACTGAGCAAGATTCAAGTAGGATTCCTATAGTTTATTAATTTAAATCGAACATGCGTTATAGTTTAACCTAGTTTTGCACTAGATGTAATACTCATCAATTTTGATCTTTGCGACTTAGTATAAAAATATGATTTGATTTTGGAAAAAAACCGTATATTCTGGGTGAAGAAGGGTAATATAACAATCCGTATGTTTTTTATACGATAAAATAATAATCAATGTATTTTTATTAATTAAGTATAATTTATGCCTTATCGGAGAAAATTTTTAACAAGAGCAGGATATACTACCCTTTCTGCGTTATTAACTATGGGGTTTTTACAAAAAGATAAGCAAAAAGAAGAACCTAGTGCCAAAAAGCTAGTAGTCAATTATACATTTAAAAATTCTCCTCTTCGGGAATTAGCTGCTGCAAAAGGAAAACGTTATGGCGCAGCAATTTCTAGTGATATTTTGCTAAAAGATAAGGATTACGCTAACCTGATTGCTCGTGAATGTTCGATTGTGACACCGAATGGTGAATTAAAATGGAACGCCACTGAACCACAGCCAGGACAATTTACCTTTGAATCAGCAGATGCGATCGCTGATTTCTGCCAAAGGCATAATATAGACATGCATGGGCATACCCTTTTCTGGCACATGGGAAAACCAGACTGGCTCCCTTACCCGCCCACTCTTAAAATGATCGAACGGCATGTTAAGGGAGTCATGGGGCATTATCGCAATAGCAAGGTTTTAAAGTCTTGGGATATTGCCAATGAAATTATCGCTGATAATGAAAATGAAACTAACAATGCTACCTACGGTTTACGTAAAGGAGTAAAACCAGAATTAATTCGGGATTTGTTTTTAATTGCCGCTTCAGTTGATAACAGCAAGAAATTTTATTTAAACGATTTCGGCATTGAAGGCGCTACATGGAAATCAAACCGTTTCTTAAAAATGGTCGAATATCTAAAAAATAGTGGCGTTAAAATTGACGGGGCAGGTATCCAATCGCATCTATGGTTTTCTACTGCATATGGTTTTGACGAGAAAGGATTTAGTTCCGTTTTAAAACGGCTTAATGATCTTGAAGTGAAACCAATAATTACAGAATTAGATATTATTATTGATGCCCCACTACCCGATAGTATCGAAAAGCTAGACCAGATGGTAGCCGATAGTTACAAGCGATATCTTGACCTGTGCTTTGCGGCTAAAGTTGATACTGTAATTACATGGGGTCTTACCGACCGTCATAGCTGGATACGTCATCCCGACTGGATGCCAGGAAAAACTTTTAGGGACAATCCAAATATCTGGAAATTTCTGCGTCCGCTTCCCTTCGATGAGAAGTTTCAACCTAAACCTGCTTACAATGCTATTGCCCAGGCTTTTGAGCAAGCAACTTAGGCTTACCTAACCCAAACGTAAATAATGCATTTAACTATTATTTCAAGCGAAGTATCTGGCGAGATACTTCGCTATTTACTAGCACGAAACTTGAATTAGGCGTGTTCACTAACACTAATTAATGGCTCAATCAGGCTAGAAATTTAGGAAATTTTGTACTGAGAAATAGCAGGATTCTATTCTTTTTTTGTTGGCTTGGGATACTCCAAATTTCTCGTAAAAATAATGTGGCTAGAAACCAAGGCTCAAGTAAGTAACGTCTCCAAAGTCTTTTAGGTTCAGACAATAAACGATACAACCATTCCAAGCCCATCTTTCCCATCCAGCGAGGAGGAGTGGGTACTGCTCCTGCTACATAGTCAATACAGGCTCCACTAGTCAAAATACTATTGGTATGAATATGTTCAAGATTTTCGTAAATCCAACGTTCTTGGCGTGGCATACCCATCCCCACCATCAATACATGAGGTTTGTAGGCATTAATTGCAGCCAGAGTAGCAATATTTTCTTGACTGTCTTTATTCATGTCAATATAGCCATGAGCGCAAGCAATCTGTAACCCAGGAAATTTGCGGCACAAAATACTTGCTCCTTTTTCAGCGACTCCCGGCTTTGAACCCAAATAAAATACACGCCAGCCTTTATCAGCTGCTTCTGCCATCAAAGGCCATACCCAGTCAACATAGGTTACTCTTTGTTCCCGTTTCATAGGAAAACCCAATAGTTTTCCTATAAACAATAAAGGCATACCATCAATATGGGTATATTTTGCCTTGGCATAAAAAGCTTGCATTTTTGGATCATTATGGAAGAGATAAAGACTATGCATATTGTGATTAGCAATAATCCACTTTTTATTCTTCTCAATAGATTCTTCAATCAACAAATTTAACTCTGGGATAGAGAGTGCATCTACTTTAACACCAAGAAGATTATAAGAAAATCGGTTTTTCATGACTTAATTTTTATTTGGTAGGTATGAAAGTTTAATTAACAGGCAAGGTGAGTATTTAAAAACTAGTCTTTAGTATATTTATATCTTTAAATATACTAATTATTCTTAGTTAAATATGTTTGGTAAATAAATAGAGCTAAGAATGACTGGTTTTAAGGAGAATTTGCGCGATATTCTGCGCTCTTGCTTTCCAAGAATATTTTTCTGTAATTAAGGTATATGCACTATCTACAAGTGATTGATATTTATCAATATTTGAAGCTGCATCAAGCACTGTGTTAGCAACTTCTTCAGTAGAGTATCCTGTTACTAAAAGATGTTCTAAATGGCGAAATTCTTCTAAACCTCGCAAGCCTTCTGGTGTTGATACAACTAGTTTTCTACTTGCGAAAAAATCTAATGCTTTATTACGAGCGCCACCTGCTACTGCTTGTTTTGAGAATGGCAACAAAGCAATGTCTGCATATTTTACATGATTAACAAAAGCCTCCCTTTTAGGTAGAAAACCTAAAAAAGAAATATTAGAAGGTATTGGTAATAAAATATCATTGTTATCTCTACCAATAACAACAAAATGTACTTTTTCCTGATAGTTTTCAAGACATTTAGCAACCTCAATAGTCATTAATACAGACATATCATTGCTTGGAAATTGAAATGTCTTAGGAGCAATAAGAACCACTATTTTGGCTGGTCTGAATGCTTGATAGGGATCTTTATCCAGAAACAATTCAGTATTTAGTAAGTCTTCAGTTACACCATTCCCAATACTATAAATCTGCTGTGGAGTTCTACCATACCACTGAGAAATTAGTTTAGGGATTGCGTCACCTGCGGCAATAATTGGAATACGAGAGAATATCAAAATTCCCTGAGCAATGTATGTCTTAATACATTGTACAAATTCTTTAAAAGGATTGGCAACTGAAAACAAACGCATCCAGTATTCGTATGCTGAAAATGTATGAAAATCTAATACAAGACAAGGCTTATAGCCTTTTCTAAGTTTCAGCGAAATTAAAGCAGCTAATCCAGGTAACGTTTCCTGAGCATAAATAATATCTGGACAAAACTCATCAATGCACTTTCCTATAGCTTGAATATATGACTTCAGATTTCTTGAACCAATTGAAATAGAAGGTGCATATTGAACAGATGAACAGTCTAATCCTATTTGAAAAATATCAAAATATTTCGTCAAATATTGTCCTAGATAAAAAGGTCTAGTAAAAGCACCAAATGGTTGGCTGGAGTCGAGTGTTGAGACAATTAGTAAGCGTTTACCCATAATTAGGATTGCTGATTATTCTAATACTTAACAAGTGGTAGGGTTTAAGTCCCCAACAAGACAGGCGCAGCAGGATTTGTGTCCTTCGCTGCGGGACGCTGTAGCTTATTTCCCTGTAGAGGTACGATAGGCTTAAAAACTAGGAACCGTTGGGATTAAATCTCCGTTAAAAAACGTAATTGTGTTAGCGTTCGTGTAGCGTCTCGTAGAGAAGCGGGGCCGCAATAGCGCCTCTTAGAGTTGCTCATTACGAATTGGTTTAATAACTTTATCTTTGAGGCGAAATTCGTCAATTCATTGAGTTTAGATGGTAATGAATTATGCAAACATTCTTGCAGAAGAACTTGAATGCAAGTATGAAGCTTATGAGTTAGTTTGGTTAGTATCCTCAGAAAATGTCGGAGAAGTTGCCAAACTCTTGTAACCAATTATTGCTCTGATATAGGGTAAAAACCAGTAAAATACCCAGAATAGCCCAGAGTGTCTGCTACAAAAAATAGTCCAAGATTTCAATGGAAATGCTTTAATTTGTAACACCTTTTTCAAACGTTCTAGTATAGTTAAGTTGGTATCTACCCAACTATTTCGGATAGAATTTTTAGTACAAGTACCAACATATCCAGGAGCTACCCATATTTGACAACCCAATTTACGTGCTCTGAGGGCATAATCTAAATCTCCTAAAGTGTGAACAAAAGCTGTATCAACATTGCCAACCTTTGCGACAACAGTTTTAGGGATTAACACACAATTACCATACATAGCATCGCATTTTTGGATAACCGAACTTGGTTTTAAAAATTCAAACTTATTAGAATACCACTTTTTAGATTTTACTGCTCCTCCATAGGTTGCTCTTCCTGTTATTGGATCTTTAGTTGAACCAACTACAATTGAGTCTGGATAACCTTGTTCAGTCAAATTTTGATGAATCTGTAATAATCTATTAACAGCATTGGCTTCCAGAAATGTGTCATCATTCAACCATAGATAATAATCATATTGATTTCTTATCGCCTCACCAAAGGCGAGATGCATTCCTCCTACCCAGAATAAATTGCCATTACCCTGAAAAATGTGTACGTCTGGATATTCTGCTTTGATAGCTTGTGCGGTGCCATCAGAGCTACCATCATCAGTTAAATAAACATCACAATCATTTGTTTGTTGATATAAAGCGCGTAGACAGGCAAGAGTTGTATTACGCCTATTGTGGCAGGTCATAACTACAGCTAAATTTGCTTGTTTCATCTCATTTCCCTCATCCAATTCTATTAGAATCTTCAATGCGAATAGTAAATTTATGCGTAACTTTCAGATAATTGTCTTTATCTTCAGAGCAAAAAAGACTTCTTTCCAGTTTTTTCGATTAGGGTCAAAGTTTGGCCATCTTTTCTATCCAGCCACTCAGATTAATATCTAAATTAAAGTTTTGTAATTTTTGTTCCATTCTTCTGACTACCAGCATATATCGATGCAAAACTGATACACGAGGCATACTAAGTTTGAGAACCTCTTGACACAACCATCGATATTTCTCGGAATTGTTATTAAGTTTTTTCAATTTTTTGATTTGTGCATTCCAATCGTTGTAGAAAAATAAATTGAAATAATGGATCGATGTAATATCATCCCAATGTTTAATTTGTACTTGTTTTGACAAACGGTTATGTAAAGGTAATGGATAACTATAACTAGGAGGAAGATGTTCGACCGTTTCTTCTAAGGCACATAAAGTTACAGACAAAACAGACTGCTCAACAAAATAAATACCCTGAGGAGGAGTAATATCCAGCCGCATTACTTTTTCAAAATTCTCTCTCCAAGCTGTAAATATACCTGCACTCCTTCTCACAACAACCAAACCAGAATTCCAATAGGCTCTAATTCTTTTATTACCAATTGGCGTCTCAACAAATACCTCACGCTTTACCCCCAAGACTTCATATAGTTTTTGCCAGTACCACTCTTGAGGGTCTTGCAGTCCTGTAGAACCGATTCCTTGACCATACTCAGGACGCATTCTTACGTTACAATTTATTGGCAATAAAAAATCTTTTGGTTCCCCAAAAAAACATTTGTCACTGTCTAAAAAAACTAATATTTCTGCATCGATATTTTGTTCGGCATAGGCACAAACTAGAGGTTTATTAGCTAAATAATATTCATGAAATTCTCGATTTATAGGAAGCTGTTGATGAATCACCTGCAATGCTTCAAAGGCTTGTTGGGTTTGTTTTGATATCGGTTCACCTACTCTAGGATGAAAACTATATATAGGTGTATTTTTCAATTCACCGCAGAAGTTACGAATGCTTTTTGCAAGCATCAAAGATTGAGCTTCCAAACGACCAGGCTCTGTACAAATTATAAAAGCTATAGGTATTGACATACTATGAAGTATTTGTTTACTAAGTTAATTTCTGAATGAAGATTTATTTGCACTCATGAATATTTCCTGAAACAAAGCTGAATAACGATGTGCTTGGAGTTCCAGAGTGAATTCTTGTTGCGCTTTTTCACGAGCATAAAATGACAGCTTTTGCAGCCTCTGTTCATCTTCAAGTACCCAGGTAATTCCTTTGGCAAAATCTTCAACTTCATAAGGTTTAGCCAAATAGCCGTTTTGCTGATGATCAACAATATCTTTTAAGCCAGTAGAATTAAATGCCACAACTGGAGTGCCACAACTAAATGATTCAGAAGCTGCCTGCCCAAAAGATTCTTGAAGAGACGGTACAAGCATCACATCAGCTGCTGAGTAAACAGTTGCTAAAGATATATCATCATGTAAGTGTCCTAAATAGTGTGCTTTACAGCCTAAATCAGGTGGATTTTCAGGTTGAGATGCGCCAAAAACCACTACTTCTACGTTATCGTTCCAGCCAGATTTACTCAATTCTTGTAGAGCTGGCTGCAATAAATGAAATCCTTTATTTCTATCACTTGTTGCCTCTATTGCTCCAAAGAGAATCAGCTTCTTATCTTGAGGTAACTTGAGTATTTCTCGTGCAAAATGTTTATTAATAGGTCGATATTTTTGAATATCTAGACCGTGGGGAATTACCTCGATTCGCAAATTTTGGAATAAAGAACTGGAACGAGCGCACTGCGCTAACCAAGAGCTTGGTGAAACCAGAGTTAAATTAAGATTTTTCCAGGCTTTTACTTTGCGCTGCCATGCCCAACGGGATAAATCCCATTCATTACCACTGTTGAGTTGAGGACAAGCTCCACAGGATACTTTGTAGCGATCGCATTCTCCAGTAACGTGACATCCACCAGTAAACCCCCACATATCATGGAGAGTCCAAACTAGAGGACGCTTCAGTTTAGGGAATGTTTCTATTTGCATAAAAGCTGCGCTAATCCAATGTAAATTTATTATGTCTGGATTAATCTGAGCAACTTTAGGAATAATTCTATCTGGCAGCCATTGAACAAAAAATGGAGTATTTTTCTTTTGACGATAAAGTTTTAACGGTAGACTTTCAAATGTCAACTTTGCTTTAGCAATGCCTTGAAATAATCTAGTCTTAGGTGCAATTACTGTTTTATCATTACTAGATTTTTCCTGGACTAGCATTTGTGACTCTAGCCCTATATCTTGCAAACCTGTGTGCAAACGATATGCAGCTCTTGCTGCACCTCCATTAATATCATGGGTACTTAGATGTAAAACTTTCATTTTTATTAACTTTGCAATTATTAAAATTATTTCTGACTGCTATAAAAGCTATTTATATAGCTCTGATGATAATTTCGCTGATAATCAAGAGTCAAAGAGAACGAAGTTGTAATGTACATCAACCAATTCCAACTAGGAGTTAATAATCTTGCTTCGGAAAAATTAATGATGACTATGAGAATTAACATCTGCATTGGCCAATAATCTTCCGGTTTTTTGGCCACATAAATAATTCGAGTCATAGCCATCACAAAGAAGCGGATAAACCCGGCGGTAAAAGTCAAGAAACCTAAGAATCCTAATTCTAATAAGAGTTCTAAAAAGCCGTTGTGAGCATTACTTGCCCATTCATAAGTAGCTCTCAGCTTAGATGCAGCATTACTAGTCCAAAATGCAGAATATCCATAACCTAGCCAAGGTCTTTCCAAAATCTTGGATGTCACTAGCTCCCAGAGATCAGAGCGTCCATTGAAGGTAAGGTCTTTACCAGAAGTGCCAACTAGAGTTTCGGCGTTATTGACAAGCAATATTGAAAAAATAATCAATATCATTAAAGCAGAAGTAATCATAATAACCTGTAATTTATAATTAGTTTTTTTAAAAAATTTGTAAAAAGGTAAAACTAATATCATTGTTAATAAGATCGTTAAAGATGTTGTTGAACGTGAGAGAATAATTAGACATATAGATATCCCACATAGTGCCCACATCAACCAGCGATATCGATAGCTACTAAGAGCAAGGTGCAAAAACACTCCTGCACTCCAAGCCATCATGTATCCTAATTCATTTTTATGACCATAAATTCCGCTCCACATATTTAGCAACTCAGGTGATTTGTGACTGTAATCTGGTAAGAATGCAGAAAATAGCATAGATAATAATGCGGCTGTACCAAGTGCCCAAGCTATTAACCTCAGTTGTTCCCTTAGGGAATAACGCATTGCTAAATAGATTCCAAGAAAATATATTCGGATTAGACCCCTCATATAAGTAAGACTAGAACTTAAGTCTTCTGACCACAAAAGAGAAAATATAACTATTGCTAGTAAAAGAAACTGTAATGGGCTTCGAGTAGCTACATACAAAAAACCTTTCCAGTATAAAAGTAGGAAATAAAATAGAATTAAATATGAAACTATATTGAATATAGTATCTAGCTTGTCACCACCAAGGGTAGATATAGAAACTTCTTGTGCGGGGTGTATTGTTAATGCCCCTACAGCAATGAGTAATAAGAAAATAGTTAATATTTTTTCTGTTAACTTTATTTTAATTTCTGACATTTACTTTATTTATAAATTTACTATATTCACCACTACTTTTTTAACGTTGAGTAATTTATTTTCTTTTTCAACTCTTCTTTAAAAATATCCAATACAGTTGCTTTATAAACTGTTTTCTGGGTAAAATTATCTGCCTCTATATTCCTCACCATAAACGGTGGGTGCTTTAAAGGAAATTCCATTGCTTCCATTGACATATTGATAAACGAAAATTTTTGGTTGGAAGTAAAATGAGTTGCATCTGCACCAGTACCAACATTAGAAACTAAATTTACATTCGGAATAATACTTAAGCTGCCCTGCATCCAGCAAGCAAATGTCCATTGATAATCCCAGGTTATACCTGTAGGATTGTTATAAACAGATTGAAATATTCGTCGCCAATAATTTATTGCCTTCGGATCTGCAAGAATGTCATGTAAAATATTTTCTGCTTGCACCTCTTTCCAGAGTTTGATGGTTAAATCATAATGTTGCCAAGCACGTCTCCAACTTGCCCAACCCCAGCAGTGGTTGTAACGAGAAAAATAATAACTGTAATTTGTGCGTTTTCGTCCAAATTGAAGATTTTGAGCAGAGATTGTGGCAACTCTGGTATCGTTTCTATATTTTTCTAGCAGTTCTTCACTATATCTAAAAAAACTTGGGTGAGGAATACAATCATCTTCTAAAATAATTGTCTCTTCAACATTATTAAATACCCAATCTAAACCACTAGACACTCGTTTTGCACAACCTAAGTTAATATCAGAATAATTCTTGATAACTTCACAGTCCCAATCAACTCTTTCAATAATTGCTCGAGTTGCTTCACACTTTTCTGCCTCACCTTCGCGATCTGTGCGGGCACCATCTGCAATTACAAAAAGTTTGGTTGGTTTGGCTTGGCGAATAGCTGCAAAAACTTTCTCTGTTGTTTGTGGTCGCTTAAAGATAATAAAAGTTATTGGTGTTTGCATTTTTGATTAACTTGGCTAGTGTTTTAAGAAAGGTGAAAGTTAGATAAAAGGGATTAATTTCTATAAAAAAGGAGAAGCGATCGCACCTGAATCTTAAATATTTTTTGGGTTCTCTTATCAAATGCATTGCATAAAAAAGCAGCAGCAGCTTGAGATATTATTGTTGCGATCGCAGCGCCAAAGCCTGCATATTTAGGAATAAGTAATAAATTAATAATGATGTTTAGTATCGCCCCAAATAAATTCTTACCTAAAGAAACATGGTTTAAACCTTCAGCAATAAACCACGGTGATGTTGCAAGACCCATAAATACAAATAAAGAAGTCCAAATATGGATTGCTAATATTGGTCCTGCTTCCGCATATCCACTTCCAAACATCACGATAACTATCTTGTCGGAGAGGAATGTCATTGGCAGAGCAATTGCAAAAGATATACATGCAAGGAGACGAAGTAATTGTCCTATTCGCTGATAATAAAGACTTTCTGATTTTTCCTTTGCTGCATAAATTGAAGGAGCAACCGAAGAGACAATAGCCGCCGGGATAAAATACCAAATTTCTGAAATACGGACAGCAGCAGAATAAATTCCAACCTCATTATTTCCGGTCATTTGACCTAACATTACCAGATCGATTTTCATAAAAATCATGATAGCAAACCCCGAAAAAATCAGAGGTAAGCTCTCTTCCAAAAGATTTTTTGCAGTAGAAAAACTCCAACGCCATAACAATAATGAAGATACTTTGACTTGATAAACAATCAGCAAACCAATTGCACTCATTGCAAATTCTGCTAATGTTACCCAAGCAAAAGCTAACAATGGGGCTTTTGTTAAAATCAGTGCTATTTTAATAAGACTATTTAGCAGAAAGGCTATATTCTTAGCAATCACAGTGTATTTCGACTCCACCTGTGATTGAAACCATAGTTCAATAGTATCAGCTGCCCTAAAAATTCCTGCCATTGCTAAAATTGCAACTAGCCATATCTTCAGTGTTTCATGCTCACCTAAGAAAAAGATGCCACTAACTGCCAATAATACAGAAGCAATCCCACCCAGCAATTTTAGCCAGAAAGTGGTTCCTAAAATTTCTTCTTTGTTTGATGGTTGACGGACAATATGGCGAACTACTACATCGTCTAGCCCTAGACTAAAAATCGGAGTAAATAAGCTAACAAAGGCTAAAATATAGTTAAATAGACCATACTGCTGTACTCCTAAATAGCGTGCTACCCATACTCCGACAACCAAGCTTGCACCCATACGGAGAATGCGGTCAGCAAACAACCAACCTGTATTGGCAATAATTGCACGCAGACTAGAACTAGATTTAAATTGTGATAAGCTTTGAAGCCTAAATTTATTTAGCATTGCCTTTTAATTTAACTATGTGATACTCTTTATCAATTTTCATAATGCAAATCAAATTTTGTTAGCTTCTTAAATTATTCAAAATAGATTAAGTTAAGCCAGTATTTTATATAATTATCAGTTACTATTTTTTGAATTTCCCAGACATAAAAATTTTGAGAAAGTAGCTGAATAACAAAAGAATACCTTTGATTTTCCAATACAAATTATGCTCAAACAAAAAAATTACTTTTAAATATGAAATAAAATCTTGATATTTTGGACATGGGATTGTTTTTAGCTCATTGAGAGATGTGAAAGCCAATAATAAGGGTAAACTTAAATAATTTTTTTGAAGTATGTAATTAAATAAGGAATTGCGTTTCCAAAATCTTTTATATTCATAGTTTTTGTCTCTATCTAAAAACTTATTGTTATGATATTGATTATTTGGATGTATTCTATACATCACTAAAGGTTTAGACATATAAAACTTTTTAGCCCCTACCAAGGAGGCTCCCCATACTAGACAGTCATCAGACCTCACACGCCAATCTTCTATATTCGGAATAGGTAAAATTTTTCTAATTATTTCTCTACGTATTGATAATGTTGAAGTTATAGAGCCAATCCATTCACCATTGCATAAAGTTCTGATTACTGAATAACCCAAATCTAAATCAACTGCATCAGTTTGAAATATTCCTTCCACTGCCCCAAACTTCTTGTAGGCACAAAACATAAAATCACATTCAGTACGTCTACTATAAAAATTTAGTGCGTTTTCTAAATATTGAGGTTCATAAATATCATCAGCATCTAAAAAAAATATAACATCTCCTGTTGCAGCTAAAAAACCTTCGTTAAAAGATGATAATTGCCCTTGATTTGTTTCTTTAAAGATGCATTTAACATTGTCTAATTGGGCAAATTTAGCAATGACTTCCGCAGAATTATCTGTAGATGCGTCATCTATAATAATAATTTCATCAAATTTAACCGTTTGGTTTAAAGCACTATCAATTGCCTCTGAAACAAATTCAGCATAATTGTAGTTATTAATTAAACAAGATGTCCTAATTTTATCCATGTAAAAATACCTCCATCATCAGGAATAAGATAGGTTAATTTACTTACAGCAACGTTCAGTTTTGCAATTTGTCCGATTAACGCTCTTTGGAAAATTTTGTTAAGCTGCTAGATACTAAATCTTGTTGAATTTGTTGTTTTTTGTTGCCATAAAAATAATTATTAGGTTCATTTTTGGTATTCACACCATTTATGACTATCCCTAACACCTTCTGACCTGACTGAGTTAAAAACTCTTTAGCTGAATTCGCACTGTTCAAGTCAACTACTCCAGGACGAACGACTAATAAGATTCCGTCAGTGAGGGTACTTAAAACAGCTGCATCTGCTATTCCTGATAAAGGGGGAGTATCAAAAATTATAAAATCGTAATCTATTCCAAAGTTACTAATTAATGTTGCCATGCGTTGAGAATCTAGCATTGCTACTGGATTAGGAGGTAAAATTCCCGAAGTAAGAACCTCAAGATTAGGCATTACTTCTTGTATTGCTGTATCTAAAGAAACTTGACCAGCGATGGCATTACTTAGCCCTGTTACATTTGTTAGCCCCCAGATATGATGCTGCATGGGATTACGCATATCTGCATCCACCAACAAGACTCGCCGCCCTGCCTGAGCCATAGTCACAGCTAAATTTGCAGATACATCAGACTTTCCTTCTTTGGCAACAGAACTTGTGATTACAATGCTTTTTAGCGGTTTATCAGAACAGAGAAACTTCAAGTTCACTTGTAGTACTTGGTATGCATTACCAAGAGGGAAGTAAGGAATATCTCTGCCAATAATTTTAGGAATAGCTCTATCGAGTCCTGCTATAGAAGGATTATCTTTACCATTTCTACTTTGTGTCGGAATCACTCCCAAAACACTGTATTTCATTACTTCTTTGGCTTCTTTGACGCTCTTCACCGAGCGGTCTACTAAGTCTAAACCAAAGGCAACAATGATACCTAAGAAAAGGCCAATTCCTCCTCCACCAACAATAAACAGAATTTTGCGAGGCCCTTCTGCTTTCTCGGGGGTTAAAGCATAGGAAATGACACGAGCGTTAGGAATCTTTTGGTTCTGTGCAATATCAATTTCTTGGCGTTTCTTTAAGAGTGTTTCATAAGTCGTTTGAGCTGCTTGTAGCTTCCGTTCTAGCTCTCGTTGACTCTGTTCTAGCTTTGGCAAATTATTTGCTCGTTTGATATAGGCCTCTTGCTGTCGCAAAAGTGTGGCAATCTGTCTTTCTAGACCGACGCGTTCTGCCTGAGCACGAGTAATATCTGCTATTAGACTTTGGCGCAGTTGTCCAACCTGTAAACTTCCTTCTGTTATCTGCGCTGTACCAGCGAATTGTCCTATACGTTGTTTTAGCAAGCTCTGAAGAGCTACGACTTTTTCTTGTAAGGTAGTAATTGTAGGGTGTTCAGGTGAAAAACGTGTACGCTCTAGTGTCAGTTGGCTTTCTGTTTCTTGGAGTTGGGCAAGCACTTTCTGAACTCCAGGTGCTTGAGTTAATTCAGATATGATTACACCTTGCTTTGAATCTATCTTAGCTTCACTGCTTAACTGTTCTAAACGACCTTTGACATCATCTAATTGAGCTAAAGCTTGAGAAATTTGGTTTCCTAACTTGGAAATCGTATCAACTGCTGCGCTTGCTTCTTGTCCCAAGACAACAACTTTATTCTTTTCTTTAAATAGCCGCAGTTTTGATTCGGCTCTTCTGACAATTTCCTCAGCTCTGGGTACTTCCGTTACGAGAACATCTTTTGCTATCAGGGCTTCATTCTGATTAGCTTTGATATTTAGCTCGATATAACTGTCGATAACTTTATTGACGATTTTGGCAGTTAGTTCAGGATTGCCACCCTTATAAGAAATTTGTACAACATCAGTGCCTTTGATTCCTTCTATTTTTAGTTGTTTTGCCAAGTCGGGAATCGAGAGCAGTTTGCCTTTGCTATCTTTGAGGCTGAGGGAATTAATTGTTTCCTCAATTACTGGATTTGAACCAATAACTCTCACTTGAGTTTCTAGGGGATTGTCGTTGACATTCAAAGCTTCTAAGCGCCCTATGTCTTCTGATAACCCTGTGAGTGAGGAAGAGCGATTGGTCTTAATCATCAAACTTCCTTCTGCCTTGTATGACGGTTTTAGTGAAAATGCATACAAGCATCCAAGGGTAACAGTTATACCAAAAATACCGACTAGAGGTAGCCAACGCCGTTGAATAACTTCTAAGTATTTCTGAATATTTACTTCTTCAACGTGTGGTAAAGATTGCATTGTCATAATATATACAAATTTTATAAATAAGTTGAGTTACTTGCAAGAGATATTTCTCAGTATTTTACGGATACTAGTACTGGAGTCTACTTTGCTATGTAATATCTGCGTTGATTGTCAGCTAATGCCTTTTTATTGAGGTTGTTCAATATGTGAAGTAAGTTAGTAAACATTTTTAACTAGCAGTAAGTGGCTTCCACTTCTGCACAAAAAAGTAAATAGTACATAATTTTGATTATTTGGAATTACGAACCCACTTTCACTACCATTCAAACTCCTTCCCAGAAATATGCAAATATCAAGTTGATTGAGAAACCTAGACTAAAAAGACTAATTGTTGGTTTAACTTATCGTTATGTTACTGCTGATGAAAGTATGGATTAATCATCTAGTAATCAACATCATATTCTGTAAAAACACTGATTTGGAGAACTTTACAAAATATTTATACAAAGGCTAGTATATTCGCTACCTTTTTGCTGATTGTGAAAAGACAAGAAAAATTAATTGCTTAAGGGTAAGCAATAAAAGAACTGCGCCAGCCTACAAGCAATGGAACGACTTTATTAGTTATCAGTTACCAATTTCAATCGAAGGGTTTAAGTCTTCTACCATACGCTTATTAACTGTTTAGTGTTAATTGTTCACTAGTTTCAAGTTAGGCTTCGGACAGTGATAAGAGACGCCTAGAAAGACAGGATGTATATTTACCTGAACTGCTGAACAATAATTAGTTTTTGCTTAGAATCATGGTCAATCTTGAGAAAGATAGGGGACTGACATAATAAAACTGTGTGATTTGAGAATCGTACTTGTAAGGACTCACAGCCAGTTTAATTTGCCCAGACTGGTGCAAAGGTTTTTTGATGTGGCTTGATATATGAAAATGACAGTATAATGTCCGCTCTTGAGTATATCCCGTATTTTAGGTTTACCCATAAACTTGCGATCGCCTTGTTTGTATTCTGCAATAGACACAAAATACTCCTTTCAAGGTTTATCTAACAATATATATGTTGTCTTATCTGTGTAACTGTATAGTAACACGCATAAGAGATAAACGGCTAGGAACTAACGTTTGGAGAATAAAACCGAACTATATGAAGAAAGATAAACTTCGGTACAATCGTTTTCACTGATGCTTTATGCCAAGAACAAAGTTTTACGCAGACAAAACTCTACATCTGACTAAATAAACTTCACCATGTTTTTCATGAAGTTTAGCTAAAGTTCTGGCTACCTGTGTTAACCTGAAGTATTAAAACTCGGCTGCTATTTTTTGCTTTCTGTATTTAGGCAATTTTAATTATTAAACTAACATTAACTGT
Organism: Nostoc sp.; assembly: GCF_035638895.1. Taxonomy (GTDB): domain Bacteria; phylum Cyanobacteriota; class Cyanobacteriia; order Cyanobacteriales; family Nostocaceae; genus Nostoc. Next base: position 16,014 of record NZ_DASQZC010000695.1, read on the forward strand.
AAAGAGTACTGAATTATGAAATTATCTTCTATCACCTTAGTAATTGTGATTAATATACTCGCTCTCCCCCAGAGTGTCTATGCTAACCAAGAAAATGCTCCCATGATAACAGACGATTACAATCAGGCTGGAGTTTTATTGACGGAACCAGCCACGATTAACACTACATGGAGTAATTTTACCGGAGAGAGCAATAATCGCAAAGAAACTGCTGAATCAATTTTGCTAGTACAGGAGCAAGAATGCCAAAAGATTAACCCGCTTGAGTTCATCAATGACCCAGGTGCTTTCTTTAAACAATGTCAAAAACCAACAAATACCCAAACTTATCAGAGCACTGAGCCAATTGAGTATCTCAAGGTTCCTAAACTGAATTCTGGTATTAGTGTGACAGTTACTAAGTTTTGATACAGAACTTTTTTAGTAAGAGATAATTAATTATTGGTAATGTAATTTATCTACATAATTAATTTACGCTTATCAGAAAAGCGGGGAAGCTTTAAGATGATTTCTGCATTTTTGGAGAGATCGAGAATCTTGTTATTTAAATTATGCTGTATAATAATTAACCATCCCGAAACGTAAGTCTTTTCGCTTCGATAGGATAATTACCTGCGATCGCAAGTGTTGCTATCTTGCCAAGTATTATCCTTGGTGTTAATGTGACAAATATTACTACTTTTAGCCCAAAAAATGTCGCCAAGAGTCATTACATTGATAATACCCCACCCAACACAGATGTCTGCGTTCAGTATGACACATGATCAATTATCATAAGTACCTGCGTCTTGCGGTTGGCACACCCCCAGTTGAACTGCTCCTAAGAAAGCTGTTCTTAAGTAGAAGAAGCTGAATAACTGCTTTTTTCATAGCTAGCGTTCTACGTAGCCAACTTGATATGATTGGATTATTTAGTAAAAACTTAGGGGTAATAAATGGCATTTTAGGTTTAATAAGTTGATATTCAATGAAATCAAAATATAACCTAAATAGTAGCAATTAAAATAAATTGTTAATTGGTGGTTTAATAATTTTAAATTACGACTAGTCTAGAGATTTTATGTTATTAAGTTGTTTTTTGTAATAAAATGCGTCTCGGGGCAATGTTGAATTTACTCAAAAAGTGTATTAGATAAGTAAATCAATAATAATTATGTTTCACAGATATGGAAATATCAATAATAAAGCAGTGTAATTGGTTTAAAAGATATGGTAATGATACTTAAGGCAATTGATTTGTCACTACTGATGATGTTATTATTAGGGAGTGGGTTGATTTTGGGTTTATTATCTCCAAGAATTGACTTGTAATGTATCATAGACCAGAATTCATCAGTATTGCCAATTGATTGATTAGCAGGGTGAAATGGCTATGGGTCTGAATATCTAGGCTTGATACCAATAAATTGATGAGGTTACAGAGGAGCAAATAACCATGAGCAACTTAACATCTCCACCTACCGAAGTTCAAAAAACGAAGAAAAAAAGTTTAGCCGCAGATAAAAAACCTCGAGCTACAGATGATATTGTGCGTAGTTATCTGCAAGAAATCGGGCGTGTAGATTTGTTGACTCGTGAACAAGAGGTTATTTTTGCCGAACAAGTGCAGCAGATGATGAATTTAATAGCTGCTAAAGAAGAATTGGCTGTGAAATTAAATCATGAACCCACGCTGCAAGAATGGGCAGATCAGATGGAGTTAAGTCTTGAGGTGGTAGAGCAACAGCTAAATTTAGGACATCAAGCCAAGCAGAAAATGATTCAGGCTAATCTCCGGTTAGTGGTAGCAGTTGCGAAAAAATACCAGCACCGGAACCTGGAATTTATGGATTTAATTCAAGAAGGTACTTTGGGTTTAGAGCGAGGAGTGGATAAATTTGATCCCGCTCTTGGTTATAAGTTTTCTACCTACGCTTACTGGTGGATTCGTCAAGGAATTACACGAGCGATCGCTCAACAAGGACGAACAATTCGTTTACCTATCCACGTCTTTGAGAAACTGAACAAAATTAAACGGGTGCAGCGAGAATTATCTCAACAGTTAGGTCGCGTTCCTACTACTGCTGAAATTGCTACCGCCTTATCTTTGACACCTAGCCAAGTTAGAGAGTGTTTGTACTTGGCGCGTCAACCGTTTTCCTTAGAAGCGCGAGTTGGTGAACAACAAGATACAGAATTGCAGGACATACTGGAGGATGATGGCCCTTCTCCTGAAGACTATGCTGTTGAAGAATCTTTGCACCAAGATTTACAAGACTTGTTGGCAAAGCTGTCTCCCCAGCAGCGAGAAATATTAACCTTGCGCTTTGGTCTGACTGATGGATATGAACTTTCTTTAGCACAGATTGGCGATCGCATGGGTATTAGTCGAGAACGGGTACGTCAGATAGAGCAAAAAGCCCTTAGCCTCCTACGACGGCAAAAAGAACAAGTACGTAGTTATTTAGCAAGCTGAGATTATTTTTTCATAATAATATAGAGCATTTAAACTCAGAAAGTCACCATTAGGACTGTATAAAACTCAGTCATTTTGGGAGAAAATAAACCTAAGCATCTCAAAGGTTTGATATGAGTACATCAAAGACAGTGCAACAATTGCAAGCACAATCTCTGACTTCTGAAAACTTTCGGCGTTATGGACAGGTGATTTTTGCAAGTCTTGATGGCAAAGCTTATGATGGGGAAGATGCCCAGTTAAACCTGCATAATGGTATTCCACGGTTTTATATTATGCGGTTGGAAAAGAGGGGGCAAAAGTTTAACAAAATTACTCGCCATGTGCAATGCACTCAGTGTCTAGGTTCTTTGTCAGGGAAAGATTGGTTAATTGCAGTTTGTCCTCCTAATAATGATGTGAATGAACCAGCATTAGAAGAGATTGCTGCTTTCCGCATTCCGGGGAATTGTTTTATCAAGCTACATGAGGGTACTTGGCACGCTGGCCCCTATTTTGACCATGAAGCTGTAGATTTTTATAATTTGGAACTAGCTGATACAAATGTGATGGATCATTTCACACATGATTTTCTCAAGAGTCATCAATTAGAGTTTGAGATGGTTTAGGTGCATTGGGTTTAATAATATATGATGATTCGTTTGTAGAGTGCGGTAACGCCCTCCAATTTGCCGAATCACTTGCTTGATCTATATATTGATAGTATTGCCTGCTTTGTTTTATTTTAGGTATATTGCGAAATAAACTTATCAGGTGAATCACTGTTTTGGGCAATACTGAGGCGTATAAACTGCGCCCAGACCTCATCACTAAGTAAGTTTAAAGCAGTTTTGGGATTATTAATTGCGATCGCGCCCATAACTTTACACCAGCTTTGTTGCAATTCCTCAATAAAAGTTTCTTCAATAGAAACTTGACTCAGTAACGAAAGTGCAGTTTTAAAACTTTCTGATTCACCTGCCAAATTTTTCGATTTTAATCCCTGTAGTGCTACATTCAACCATACAGGCAGAAGTTCAAACCAATTATTTTTCTGTATCTCTTTGAGTGCAATATCTTCCATACCTAGCGCACCCCACACACATAAAGACTCTATAGCAAGTTTAGAATCCTGCTTTTCTAGAGCATTTCCCCATAATTTTTGAGCGTGATTTTGGAAGCGATTAGCGAGAAATTGATAAGCTTCCTGAACTTGATGTGGAATTGTAACTTTATAAACTGACTCACCTCGTGATAGGTAATCGCCGCGATAGGATAACCAGTTATGAGAACCGCAAAGATGGATTTGTTTATCAACTATTACTTCTTTAACATGGGAATCTCCCAACCAAAAAACCTGTACAGATGGTAAACCATCAAGTGTTTTGATCGCTCGAAGTTTTTTCTCTACTTCTGGTGGAATTGGTTCATCTTCATCTTCTTGTCGTCGCGCAATTCCATGTCCAATTAAAATCCGAACTCCGCGATTAGCTAATTTCTGTAACAAAGTTAGAAACTTTTCATTGACAACTGCCTGATTCACCCAAGGGGAATAAATTAAAACCTGACTTTTAGCCGAATTTAAAACTTCTGAAAAAGCTAGGCTAATTTGTCCATCGCGTAACTGTACGGCTTCACCTAACGCTTTATAGTTATCTCCCTCACGAGTGGCTTTTGTAGAAGTATCTAGTGCCTTTTGGCGAATCTTTTCGAGTCTAGATTCTATTTCAGTATTTTTCTGCTTGAGAATGGCTTGACGTTCAAAAATGATGGTTTCGGTTGATAATTTGCATAATGCTTGCAAAGATATTTTACCTTCAGTATGTAGCAGTTCTAACCAATTTGATGCTGACTCTAAAATTTGCTTTCCATTTCTTATTTGAATGGTCAATTTATCTTCAAGAGCATCAAAGATAACGAAAAGCGATATTTTTCTCCAGATTTTTTGAGTCGAAGCTAGTACTCTATAGGAAGTTACGATTTTTCCCTCTTCTGGTACATGAAGTGCTAAAACTGAAGCTTGAACACTTTTTTGTATTTCCTCAAGCGGTAAAGAAGCAATATCAGCAATTGTATGATCAATAGTGATAAAGTCTGCCAAGTCAGGTAAATTTATCGTTGTCTCACTTAAGGATTCAGATTGGAAGGTTATCTTGTCGCTTAAAGGGTCTGTAATAGCATAAATTTGTATAGGATATGGCGGCTGTGGTACAGACCCTTTTTCATAAAATGAGCGACCTTCAGGAGTAACTGTTAGTGGCGATGTTGGTGATAGAGTTTGTAAGGAACGAAGAGTTGTAGTAGTAGTTTTAATAAATACAGAATCAAGCCCAAGTACAGAAGCTAATTCATCCTCTGTTGGCGGAGGTTGAAATTCAATGGCGGCGCGGATAATAAATTCTTCGAGTACGTTAAACTGGCGAGGTTCCTTGATATTTACTTCTACCTGAGTTTGCCGCAAACTATAACGGAATTCACGCGCTGCTAAAACTGATAAATTAGGACTTTGCGTTTCTATTTCGTCTACCAATTTTTTGAGATTTTCATCAATCGGTTTAGCAGAAGAGGCGAGAAACATCAACGAAACCTCCATGAAGACGCACGATATTTGAAACTTCGGAGTACATACTCCCGATTTGTCCATGTTGCTGAGTGAATAGGGAGGAAACTAGAACAGGGAGCTTTGGTTAAAAAATGGTGGAAACGATGGTAAGTTATCCCTACGGATTTTCTGCCATTTGGAATAGGTTTTGTCTCCCCTGCCCCCTGCGCTGTGCCTCTTCCGTCAAGTGGAAGAAATTCGCCGTTCCGAATCCACACCCTGAAGTTGCTAATGTAGCATTACTAAAGTCAAAATAACTTTTCAGAAGCTAATAGTGGATGTAACTCAATTAGTCAAAGTTTCAATTATTCTCTTACTGCTTGCTACAGGTGTAGCTCTGCTGTCACGGAGATTACGAATCCCTTATGTTACGGGTTTAGTGTTAGCAGGTTTGCCTATCACTGAGCTATTGTCTCGTCCAATTGGTTTAAATCCAACCCTTGTTTTAAATCTTTTTTTGCCAATTCTGATCTTTGAAGCTGGTATTAACACAGATGTCAGCCGCCTACGCAGCACCTTTAAACCAATTGCTTTATTAGCTGGGCCTGGAGCTGTGCTTTCCAGTGGTATTATTGCCATTCTGTTGAAATTTGGGCTGGGATTAAGTTGGATACCTGCCTTATTTGTCGCAGTAATTCTGGCAAACACTGATACTGTTTCCATGATTGCCGTCTTTAAGGATATACCAGTACCATCGCGGCTTTCCACCATCGTTGAAGGAGAAACTCTATTCAACGATGCAGCTGCCCTAGTTTCCTTCAACCTAATTTTGCAAGTATATTCAACAGGCTCAATCACATTTATAGAGGGAATCCAACAACTGCTATTTATCTCTGTAGGAGGCTGCCTGGTGGGGTTAGTCTTGGGCTACTTGAGTATACCTGTCTTCGCCCGTTTAGATGATGCCCTTAGCAGTCTTTTATTGACAGTCGCAGTTGCATTAGGAACTTTTCAGGTTGGACAACTTCTCGGTGTATCAGGTGCAGTGGCTGTAGTCGTCGCGGGATTAATTTTCGGGAATTTAGGGCTTTCTCGCAATACTTCTGCTTCTAGTCGCATCACCTTATTGAGTTTTTGGGAATATGCCAGCTTTACCGTCAACACCTTTATTTTTCTGCTGATTGGTGTAGAAATAAACTTGGTAACGCTGTGGAAAACTTTACCTGCAATTCTACTTGCAGTTTTGGCTTATCAAGTCGGGCGAGTTCTTACAGTCTATCCTCTACTAGCAGGCGTTCGGTGGATTGACCGCCCAATTCCCCTACGCTGGCAACATTTACTGTTTTTAGGCAATATCAAAGGTTCACTCTCAATGGCTCTAGCGTTGAGCTTACCTACCACACTGCCAGGACGAGAAGTTTTGATAGCTATAGTTTTCGGCTGTGTGCTGGTGTCATTAGTGGGACAGGGTTTAAGTTTGCCTTGGGTGGTAAAACGCTTAAAATTATCTAAATTTTCAGAAGCTCAACAACAGGTTGAAGAATTGCAAGCCCAGTTGATGACGGGTAAAGCAGCACAAGATGAATTAGATAGTCTGTTGAAATCAGGGGTTTTACCAAAAGCTGTTTAT
>NZ_DASQZC010000696.1:0-11530 GCF_035638895.1 Nostoc sp.
ACGGCATTCTACTGAGGATTATGGCTCAAATTGTCATGCAGAATCAAAGGGGGATAACAACTTTTCAGCCACTTGATGTTGAACTGCGTAACGTGTTCAAGTTTTTTAACCAAGAACCAGCAGTAAATGGAATCGATTTGGATATCAGACAGGGAGAATTTTTTAGTATTTTAGGCCCCTCCGGTTGTGGTAAAACAACAACACTGCGTTTAATCGCTGGGTTTGAAATCGCTGATGCTGGCAAGGTGTTGATTCAGGGTCAGTCTATGACTAATGTGCCGCCTTATCGCCGACCCGTCAATACTGTATTTCAAAGTTACGCTCTATTTAACCACCTGAATGTCTGGAATAACATCGCCTTCGGACTGCGGTTAAAAAAAATACCCAAATCGAAAATTGAAGCTAGAGTCGAAGAAGCTTTAAAACTCGTGAAAATGGAAAGTTTGCGATCGCGCTTTCCCAATCAACTTTCTGGTGGTCAACAGCAGCGAGTCGCTTTAGCAAGGGCCCTAGTCAACCGTCCCACCGTGGTATTACTGGATGAACCTTTAGGGGCGTTAGATTTAAAACTGCGTAAAGAAATGCAAGTGGAGTTATCAAATTTACACAAAGATTTGGGAGTAACCTTTGTGATGGTGACACACGACCAAGAAGAAGCATTGTGTTTGAGCGATCGCATTGCTGTGATGAACCAAGGCAAAATTGAACAAGTTGGCACTCCCAGCCAAATCTACGAACGTCCTTGCACATCCTTTGTTGCTGATTTTATTGGCGATACTAATTTATTTAGCGGTGAAATTGTAGCGGTAGACTCTTCTAATATTAAAATTTCGACAAAAACGGGACTCTCAATTGTCATTAACCGCGCTGAAGATACACCATCAGAATTATCACAAGCAGTGGTAGTCTGCGTGCGGCCAGAAAAAATACAGCTTTCGCTTTATCCACCCAATTTGCCAACTAACTGTTTTGAAGGACGGCTTGTCAATGTTATGTATTTGGGCACACATGTTAATTATGTTGTGGAATTAACAAATGGCATTAGCATAAATGTGTTGCAACCGAATACTTTTGGCGTTTTACCAGACCGCGACACGTCCATCTACGCTTGGTGGGCAGAAAATGATTGTTTAGCTATTAGTCAATAGTTATAAGATTCAATAATGGAATAAGACCTTGACCTAAGAGGCAGGGGAGCAGGGGGAAGGGAGCAGAGGGAAAGATACTGTAATTCACCTGGCACAAGGGTTTCAGCAGCCCTAAATTTATTTATGCCCGAAAGTAAAAATATTTGTTATGCCTACGGCAAGCTGCGCGAACGAGATGTGTAACACAAAAAATAATACGTCCAAACTTTCAGAAGCCCTACATTATATATATGAAGATTTCCCCCTGCTCCCCGCTCCCTGCCCCTTTTCCTCTTGTTGACCCTGTACTAGGAGTATTAACCCATGTCAATTTTGCAAAGAGTTCCTTGGGTGTCCCTGGCATTAGTACTGCTTAGTTACAGTACTTTGGGCTGGGTAATAGCTGAAACACTCGCTCCTGTGTCTGTGTGGGTGGCGACTGTCGTTGCTATCTTGCTTTTAATAGTAACGTTGACCATTCCTTGGATGAAAATGAGATATTATTTCAGTGTTTTGCTGAAATCAAATACGAGGTCTTTCGCCGTTGCTGTTTTAGGAGCTTTCTTGTTCTTTATTATGATTGCCTGGTTTCGGGTATTTCTTGATACTTTGCTGATCGTTTCGGCAACTATCTTAGTGAAGATAGACTTTCAAACAGCAGGTCTTAGGGAGGGGCTAGCCTTTTGGACTACATCTACCTTTTCATTGATCGGTTTGGCCTTGGGTGCGCTAATCCATAAGTTAATATATTCGTGAATTTCGCTAATTTTCTTAAGTCATCGGCTTTTTTCCCATTTCTCCAAAAACGGCATCGTAAACTACTATTGTTTTTTACACAATCTTTTATGCTGATTTTCTGGAATTTGTCAAGTTTTATTTATACCAAATTAGATGATCTTACCCTACTTTTTGACCATGATATGATAACTGATAACTGTTGACTGTTCACTGATTTAATACTTCAAAATGCAGGCTGTTCAAACAGCAGTACCGAAAGGAAAAAATCCATCACAAAAATTGATATCCAACTAGTAACCACTGCTTTTGTTGCCGATTCTCCTACTTCTTTTGCTCCTCCCTTAGTAGTTAATCCCCAACTACAGCCAATAACAGCAACCAGCACACCAAAAATAAACCCTTTTAGCAAAATAATAAACAAATCTGACGGTTCTAAAAAATTTCTGACTGATTCTAAAAATGTTTCGGGAAGAATTTCGTAAAAATATGATGCGGCAAAAACTCCGCCGAAGATGCCCATAACTAAAGCCAAAATCGTCATCAAAGGCACCATTAAACTACAAGCAATTACTCTAGGAACTACTAGATAATCAATTGGATCAGTTTTGAGCATATAAAGTGCATCAATTTGCTCTGTGACTTGCATTGCACCTATTTCTGATGCAAAAGCAGAGCCTACTTGTCCCGCCATAATACTAGCGGTCAAAATTGGAGCCAATTCTCTACAAAAAGCTAAAGCAAAAGCACCTCCCACAGCATTTACAGCTCCAAATCGGACTAATTCCCTCGCCGTTTGAATGGTAAAAATCATTCCTGCAAAACCACTGACAAGCAGAACTGGAGAGATAGAACCTGGCCCAGCAGTCACCAGATGTTGCAGAATCTTGCGATAATACGTTTTTCCTTGGAGAAAATGTAGCCACACTTGACCGAAAAGCAGTACTGCTACAAAACAGCGTACAATCTCAGATTGCTCGTAATTTGTTTTTATTCGCAATTTTATCGTCCTTAAGACTGACTAATTGTTGCACATATCTTATATCAATTCTCCAAAATAAGACTACAGATATAAATGGTGGAAACCCAGCCAGATGTAATCTGACTTTCTGAATTACGTAGAGTATTACGAATTGCTATAGGAATCGTATTTGATTTTTGAAATTATCTACGTGGGCGGGGAGTGGGGAGTAAAGAGTAGGGAATAAGGAATTAGGCTATTCGATCTGTACCGAGCTTTTTCAGAAATCAAACATTAGTCCTATATTTTGATATATAAGTTGATTTCATCAAATAAATCCTTGGGTTAATATCGTTTCTGCAAGAAGAAATGATATTAACCCAAAGATATGAATGAAAATAAAATGTTTTGATTTTGACCAGAAATAAAAAGGTATAGAGCAACTAAATTTATTTATGGGGTTCAAAATTTTTGGCTTTTAACTTTTAACTTTTAACTTTTGACTTTTGACTTCCCTGATCGCACAGCGTCCCCAAGGGTTGGGACTGACTATTCTCGCAGTACGTACCCTACTCCACGCACGGTATGAATCAAGCGTTTTTCATTATTTTCTTCTAGTTTTAGGCGCAAGTAGCGGATGTATACTTCGATGATATTGGAATTACCCATAAAGTCGTAACCCCAAACTTTTTGTAGAATTTGGTCTTTAGTAAATACCTGACGGGGATGCGAGAGTATATATTCTAATAAGTCGAACTCTTTAGCGGTTAACTCAATTGCCCGCTTACCCCGGTAAACTTGGCGAGTCCGGTGATTTAAACTCAAGTCTTCAAACTGAAAAATATCCTGATCTGTTTCTTGAGTGCGGCGTAGATGAGCGCGGATTCTAGCTAGGAGTTCTTCTATACTAAATGGTTTGACTACATAATCATCAGCTCCTGCATCCAAACCTGCGACGCGATCGTTAACTTCATCTTTTGCTGTCAGTAAAATTACTGGTACGTAAATACCAGTTGCCCGCAACCGACGACAGATTTCCAAGCCTGACAGCCCTGGAAGCATCCAATCAAGAATGACTAAATCTGGCGATAACTCCCGTGCTAATGTTAAACCAGCGATGCCATCATGTGCCACGTTTATATTGTAACCTTCGCTACTTAGTTCTAATTCAACAAATCGCGCTAGTTTAACTTCATCTTCAACTAAGAGGATATTTGCTGCCATATTTGTAATTTTAAAGTGGATAGGGTCACAATCAAAGTGCTACTTTAACCTGGCTTTGATTAGCTATTTAAGTAGAGTGATGGTAAACACACTCCCTTCTCCTAATTTTGATTGCACAGATACACTACCACCCATACCCTCTACAAGAGTCTTAACAATGGATAAACCCAAACCAGAACCGCCAGCCGCATGAGAACGGGATTCATCTACGCGGTAAAATCGCTCGAAAATATGTGTTTGGTGTTGTAAAGGAATACCATAACCTTTGTCACAAACTTGAATAATCGCTTTGTTATGAAACTGATTTAACTTTAAAGTTATAGGTGTATTAGGTTCAGAATAATTAATAGCATTATTAATTAAATTGAGCAATATTTGTTTAAAACGACTGTAGTCTACTTTCACACCAATGGGATAAGTTGTTGACTCGATTGTAATTAAGCGATCGCTATATTTTTGCGCCATCACTACGACTTCTTCAACTAAGTCATTTAACACGTAAGATTTCATCTGAAAATTCAAATAACCACTATCTGCTCGTGCTAAATCAAGTAAATCTTGTAGTAAGCGAATGGTACGTTCGGCTTCTGAGGAAGCAGTTTCTAAGGCTTCTTGTTGAATTTCAGTTAAGTTATTCTGCCGCCGCAGCACGCTTTGTAAGTAACCATGTACAATCGTCAATGGTGTACGTAATTCGTGAGAAACATTGCTCACAAATTCTCGTTCTTGCTCCCAAGATTGTGAGAGACGCGATAACAACATGGTTAAAGTTTGAGCTAATTCTTTGACTTCGCTGGGTGCATTATCAACATATAGTTGTGCTTTTCCTAAATCTTCTATAGAAATGACAGAAGTCATCTGACTTAGCTGGCGCAGTGGTTGCAGAGAACGTCTAATATAAAATGCACTTATAGTTATTATTGCAATAATTGCCAAAATACAGCTAATATTCAAACTTTGCAGTATTGCCATAAACATTGTCTGTTCACGAGTAATATCATGTACTACAAATAGTTTACCCAGATACTTACCCTGCACTTGCAAAAAACTACTACTGATAACAAAGTACCTTTGATTAACTTTGTAAATTTGTGGTTTGATCTGCATATTACTAAGGGACATTAACTTAGTAGCCGTAGATTTAGATAACAAATCTAAAGTAGCAGATTTTATCAAAATTTTATTATCAGGATTTTTTAACCATAAAAATAGGTTGGTATTTGCTAAGTTATTAATAGCTTTCTGCAATCCAGTTTCAGGTTGCATCATTTCACTGTAAAGTTGCACATCACGCGGCAAGCGCTCAGTGATTTCTTCTATATTATGCTTACGACTATCAATCAAAATTTGCTGCATTTTCCAACTAGTCCATGCAGCAAAACTACCTAATATTAAAGTTGAAAATGTAGCAATACCAATGGTTAGGCGTAATTGCAATGAAAAAGGGTCAAGATTTATCCAGATATTTGTGGGTTGCTTCACTTTTAGTTTTGTCTAGGGTAGTGAAAATATTGCTAGTTCTATTCATTATTAATTTTAGGTAAAGATAGTGGCTGGATTGTACAAGGTTTAGTATCACATTTTTGCTCATAAAGCATATTGATATAGCGTTCTTGCCAAGTGAGTGGAACTTCTAACAATGAGCGCGTTCCTGTTATCCCCTGCCCGATAAATAGTAAGAGAGCAAGGGCACTAATAGTAATGTGAACCTTGCGCCAGCGATTGGTCTTATCTTTATAAATTTCTGGCAAAATGGAGAGAGAAAGAATCATCAGCAGAGCAGAGGTTAGCCCATAATAATAGTGAGAGGTATACCATTGGTCAGTTTTGCGGTAAATACCATCTTGACATCCAAGCACTACTAATGCAATTCCTGTGAGGGTTGCAAATATGGCACGCCAGTTTTTCTGCTTTGCCTGATAGAGTAAATACAGAGAAGCGATCGCAGCCACAAACAATAACCCGATAAATACTACCTGGAATGGTGCTTTAATCCAAAGTTGCTTATCTAAAATATTACCAAAAATATCGTAGGCAAACGCTATTAAAACAATACCTACAACTGCTCCAGTTAGCCAACGACCCAACTGAGTATGCTCTTGTCCTACAGTGGCGGGAATTTTGCTCTTACCTATGGCTAAAGTTTGCAATCGGCGTTGACGGACTTGTAAAGCGCGGTTGACAATGACGCCAATTAAGGGAAATACTACAAGTACAGCGATCGCTGGATGTAACAACAAGATAGCATCTCTAAATTCCATACCTGACCTTTCATTAAAAGTTACAAATTAGTTTTTATAGAACAGAATTCAGGAGTCAGGAGCAAAGCCAAAGACGCTCCTGAATTCTTCAATTATTTATGTCTACTTAATTACAACTAATAATTACTTGACCTCATCAGCCTCAAACTTTGGTACTTTACCTTTCTTAACCGCAACTACTACATCAAAGGTAGAACAGTAAGAAAAGGTCACATTATTGGCTTTATTGTAAAGATTAACCACCATACCTGCGCCACCGGGTTGAATACCTAGCGGTTCAAGATCGCCAAAAAAGAAACGACGTAGTTCATCACCACCACCAAACTGACCCTTATGCTTGATAACTAAATCAATCTTTTGTTGAGTAGTCAAACCTGTAGCATCTTTCTTTTCTGCGGCTGATGCTTGCACCAGTGAAGGACTGACAATTTTAAGTGGAACATCCCAGACTGTTACCATACCAACAAGAGCAACACCTGTAAGCAGAGAAGAAGCAATTTTCATTTATTTTTCCTTGTGCTGAAGTTTCCCGATGAGTAAAGCATCTCATCTGCTACTAAAGCTCAAATGAAACCAGTCTAGTAATTGTCTGAATTTATCCCTTAGAAAAATTTAGTTTAGACTCAGCATATTCTCAGAAAACTCTGATATTTTCAACCTCAGCTTGCTTTAAATGTTTTTTCAGATTAATCTCACCTTAAATTACCTAAGTTAGCTGAGTATAGTAAAGAGTATTTTTTGCAGCAGTATTATTATGAGCAGACCGAGAAGATGGCATCTTTTTATCTATAAAATTCCCGGTCAAACCTATCTCTGGCTAGCAATTTTGATTTTTGGAGCCTCTAGTGCAGTTACTCGCAAGCTGACACAAATTGGCGCTCAACATTTGATGGATGGTCGAAATCCGATTTCTTTATGTAATGTTTTATTTGTAGGGAATCTATGTGCCTTGATAGTTATGTTACCTATTTATAGGCGGCAGTGGAACAAAAAGGCTTTGCAGGAACTGTCAAAGAAAGATTGGTTTGCGCTGATAGCGATCGCTATTTTATCAGGAGCGCTTGTCCCTGGCTTAATTTTCCAGGCATTAGCATTAACAGGGGTCAACAATATTATTTTGATTGGACGCTTGGAACCACCTCTAGCTATAGCTTTATCAGTCTGGTTACTGAGGGAACGGGTAAATCGTTGGGAAGTTGTAGGAGCGATCGCTGCATTTGTCGGGGTTGCTCTAACTATTCTGCTGCAACCCTCAGAGACGACTACGATCAACATGGGTGTTTTAAGATTAGGTATTGGGGAATTATTGGCAGCGATCGCAGCTGTAGCTTCAGTAGTTTCAACAATTATTGTTAAAGAATGGCTTTCTGATATCCCAGTGGGAATCTTTAGTATCTTTCGTACTGCTCTAGGAACTGTAATATTTTTCTTTGCTGCTTTAGTTCTCTATGGCAGCGACCACTTTATGGATGTATTTTCACCTTTCCTGTGGCAGTGGATGCTTGTTTATGCTGCTGTAATTGTGGTTTTAGGTCAATCATTTTGGCTCAAGGGCTTGAGAGCTTCTACTGTGTCAACGGCTTCCTTAGCTGGCTCTTTTACTCCAATTGTGGGAATCTTGGCAGCTTATTTTGTACTGGGTGAAGTCCCTACCTTCGCTCAATATATTGGTGGTTGCTTGATTTTAGTTGGCATATTACTTAGCCAAGTTGGTGTTCGCTTTCAGATTTCTCGTAAAGTTGCAGCTCAATTAGAACAAGGTATGGGATTTAAAGGTATCTGAAAAGTAGAGACGCAATTAATCGCGTCTATAAAATTATATGCAGCTTTTTTAATTCTTCTCGGTGGAAAAAACGCGCCAGATAATAAAGACCGTAAAACCTAGATAGGTGAATACTGTCAGCCATTCTTGCCAGCTACCAAATTCATTATTCATCAGCAAAAGCCGGAAAATTAATATTTTTAGATCCTACACGCTGAAGCTACCAGCCGCTTGCTGTATTTTGGGAGATAAAGGTTACTCAAAAATTTTTAGCGAATTTTCCGGAATCGATAACAGCAAAGTGGTATCACTTATTAGAGCATCGATATTATACTGAACCTCTATAACTAACCTTCGGGGAATATAGCCCCATTGTTTACGCTCAAAAGCCTGGTCACTAAGACTGGGCTTTTGATATTTATACCAATAGTAATTACAGGTGAGTACCGTAAAAACGTAAACGCCTACTCCTACGGAGAAGCAAGCTACGCAAAGCGTCTGTCTGCGACACGCTGCGCGAACGTAGAGAAGTGCTAGCTACGCCTACGCAGCATTTGTTTAACCTGTTTGCGTATCAAATAAAACTTTTTCCCAGAAACTTTTAAGAGATTTTATCGGTCTGGTTCTCCAAATTCTGCAAAAATCAACCAATGTCATCTTCTGCACAAGGTATTCCCGGATTACCCGATTTGACGCATCCAGTTGAGCTTGTCCAATTTGGAACCCAGGCGCTCAAAGCTTCACTGTTATTAGTATTTTTGGTCGTAGCTTTGGGAGTTGCGATCGCACTGATCAGTTTTTCTCTGCGTCGAAGCAAGCCGGAACAAGTTATATTTATCGGCGAATGGGCTGTTGGTTATTCTCAACTATTGCGAGGATTACAGCATTTAACTCTAGTATTAATTCTATTAGTACCGGGATTTTTTCTCTGTTCAACTTTAAGCAATCGCTACCACTACTGGGAACAAGCAAAAGTAGCTCAAGTTGCTGAAAGTGTTGCAGGTGAAAAGCTCGAACAATTTGCGCCGCAAGTGCGCTACTCTATTCGAGAGCCATACTCTTATAACACTCAAGTCAATGGCAAGATTGTCAAGGTAAATGAGACACGAGAAATCAACCGCTTCTTGACGTTGGCTGGTTCGCAAATTCAAGTCAAGCTTGACCAAAGCATAGATGTTCCAGGTCGTAGCTCAGTTTATCAGGCAAATTATACTGCTGACTATAAAGTAGTTAACCAACTCAAGGATATTAATAATTTTTTCTTTGAAGCACCGCCACCTAACGGCTATACACTGCTTGCTAGCTATAAAGTTGAACGTGATGGAACTAGGTTACAACAAACCAATCCGGGAGACTATGGCTTTCCCTTCCAGTTACAACCAGGGGAAGAAACCACTTTTCGAGTCACCTATCAGGCTCAAGGAGGGCCTCGCTGGGTTTATAGCGCCGCAGGACAGTTGCTTTCTAATTTTAGCCTCATAGCAGTTGCTAACTTTGCTCCGGCTGATTTTGCTAGTGGTGTTGTACCGAATGAGATTAAAGTTAACGGACGCAGTACACAATTTACTTGGAAATTTGATGATAATGTTTCAGTCAAAAATCCATTTGGAGTGTTTACCAACACCGAACCCATTCGTCACACTGGCGTAATTCCGCGTCTTTTATTGCTAGCACCAGCAATATTTTTGTGGTGGATATTGTTGTTATATTTGTCACTGCCAATGAGTTTTAAAAATATTGCGATCGCTGCTAGTATTTTCTTTGCTTGTCTATTGACTTTGACTTATCTAGCTCGCGTCATGAATGCTCAGTTGGCTTGGACTTTGATTTCCATCATCTTACTAATTTTAACATGGGGATTGGGAGCAAGTCGCAATGCTTCCCTGGCTGCGATCATTTGCACTATTGCTGGAGCAGTATTACCCATCTTTGGATTATTAGTACCATTCAGCGGCCTTACCCTCAGCCTAGCGGGTTTTCTTTCAGCCATCTGGCTAGCAGTTCGTCACTGGTATGGCTGGTACAGTTTGCACCCAGAAGACCAAAGATTGCAGACTCAGAAAAACGCTAAAGATTAGTTGATTCCGCTATGATTAGCGAAGTTTTAGCAAATAGTATTTATGGATAACGATTTACTGGCTTTCTGTGCGGGTGCTGGGTTACTCATTCTCTATCTCATCTTTTCTGCATTAACTGAAATGGGGACTAAACTACCTTGGAAGAAATAAGCAGATGGGGCGATAAAGTTACTTAGAAGTTTACACTTCTAAACCTCATTGGGCTTGGAAAAAGAAGTAAACATCCTTTAGGCTGAGTTGATATATTTATTGTTCGAGAGAGTGCCAAATGCGCGATCCACAGAAGAACCATATTAAAATTGATCCAGCAACCCTCGTTTTGATTGTGTCTCTCTTAATCCTCTTGCCTCTGCTGGTTGTTGGTTTTTTATCGCAGTGAGCCTTATAGAGCTTGAAAATATCTAGAAAAATCCTTCGAGAGATTGGGTTAAACCTGATGAAATTCAAAATTTGCAATTTCAGTATAATCGCAAAGTTTTCTTCAGGAGTGATGCCTGCGGCGGGCTGCGCCTACGGCAATCATTCTCTGCATACAAGATAGTTACAACAAGCATTAGTTGAACAATTAAAACTTATAGCTAAAAAAATATCGACAGATTTGCATAAATATACTTCATTCCGATGAAGGTAATATCAAGCAGTTATAAAAATCTTGGACTGCCGTGACAAAACTATTTTTCTAGGAAGCAACTGTTTATGCGATCACGTAAATTCTTTTTTCCGATCACAATTGCTCTGCTTTCCAGCGTAATCGGTTTGAGAGCTACCTGTAAGTCAGTTGCTATGACTCCTCCACCTGTCATTACAATTGCTCAAGCTATCAATAATGGCAATAACTTAGACGGAACGTGGGATTACCAAGTCAGTCTTCCTGCGAGTCAATGCAGTGTACAAGGTGCTTGCTCGATTAAGATTGTAGGCGGTATCGGACGATATGCGTCGCCTACTAACAACAATAGTATTTTTCTGGTCAACGTTTATCCAACTACTATCAACCGAGGACAGCCCGTCCTCACCATTACACAAATTGGGACAACAGGGCTAGAAGTCAATTATACTGCTGCCCTCAGTGGCAGGCTAGACGAACCCGGACTTATTACTGGGCGCTTTGTGGATGTTGTTAACACCCAGGGGACATTTACATTGAAGAAGCAGCCATAAATTTCTGGGTGGTTTTGTAGATAAGTAGGTAAACATAATTAATTACACAATGTCATTGCGAATGCAGCGAAGCGAAATGAAGCAATCGCAAGGGCTGGGATTGCTTTGCTTCTCTACGAGACGCTGCGCGAACGCTCGCAATGACTGTAATTAATTTTGCGTAGTTACTTATGTGTTTCAGGTGCAACAGGGCAAGTGCAGTTTGCGCCTCTATCTAGGGA
>NZ_DASQZC010000697.1:0-16024 GCF_035638895.1 Nostoc sp.
GAAAGAGATTTTAACCATTTAAAAAATAATCAAAAGCAAATACTTGACAATTTGGGTATCTTTTTTAAGGACATAGATAATCGTTTTGATATCCAAGATAGAGATTTGTTGGAAATCAAAGCTTATTTAATAGGGAAAGGATTAATAAGAAATCACCATGAAAGTGAATAGTCTAAATCTCCATTTTGTACAATAAAATTAAAATCACTCTGGTAAATGCAAAGCTTGCGAGCTTCCGCCTCTGCCAGAGTCCAAATCACCATTTTTTCATTTGAGGCTAAATAAACCAAAGACCCCAAGCCAAAAACCAAATCCTAAAAGCAGCATACCGAGCATCAGCAATCGTGATTGTGGATACCCATAAACACTATCTTGATAAGCGATTACTGAGGAAAATAGAGATATCCAGTCTTTGAGAAATTCTTTAAATTTTGGCATAAATCTCCATTTTGTCTTTTGGCGCGGCTAGATTGGGCTATTTAGGACATTTTACTAAAAGGCTTGAATATTCATTTGGATCTATCCCGCCATTAAGTGATACCCATACTTCCCGATTCATAATTCCTCTTTTGTCACATAGAACCCTTAATACCTATATTGTCCGTTGAGAATACCATTTGCAATCTCTGACCACAGCGCACTTTTAAGAAGGCCCCCCGCTCGTAATAATCTTCAACCTTCCCTAACTCCCAATTGCGTGTTCGTAAGTTTTTGACGAACACTTGCCGACCGTTCGCAATTGGAGCGATCGCTTTTGGATGTATCCAGCCTTGGGGGAGTTGGTCATAGGTCGGCACTGTTCCAAGCAGTTCTGCAACAGTTAAATGTTCTGTTGTTAAGGCGATATTTTGGCTCATTTATCCTCACATCATAGATTCCGTAAGCGTTCTAGCTTTTGTGCCTTTCTCGCTGCTACTAATGCCCTCAATTTTGCCCCCGCATCTAACCAGCATTCTTTTGCTGAATCTTCCAAAACTGGCTCACAATCAGTCTTTTCAGGATTCTCAAAATTGCTCCCCTTATTCTGACCGCTCCCGGCGCTCCTTAAAGAGCAAGCCGGGAGCTTATCTTCTTGAGGGGGGTCTAGGGGGGAAACGAAGTTTTCCACAGGCACGATGCCCGGTTGCTCGGTCACAGTTGAAAGCGATCGCTCGTAAGCTAAAAGCGATTGCTTCCACTTGTACCGGGCATACTTCATTGAGGTCAGTTGAAAATCTAAATCGTAGATATTGCAGCGTGGCAACCAGATTACTTTTTGATATTTATTCAATCGGTCAAGGTTGATCGGGTGTCCTCCCTCTCGCCTTGCTGAAGAATCGCCATTGGGTTCATAAATGCGAATTACTCCAGTATCCTGCCAACTAAAAGATATGTCTGATTGGCTTTTACACTGCCAAGAGGTTGCACCTTGGTTAATCCGAGTATAAATCTCTTTATATTCGGGTTTGGCTTGCATAATTTGTCTTTTATCCACCTCCAACTTGTCTAAGTGTCTCCGAACTGTCCAACGACTAAGCCCACAAGAAACGGGCCCGGCCGTCAAGTTTTTGGCTATGGTCGGTTGACTTGTCCCAAAAGGAACAAATCGCCGTCCGACGAAAATCCGCTTTTGACCACGGTGAATCAATCCACGTATGCCCCCACGGTTCATTTGCAGTGAGGTTTGGTCTTGATTCATTAGATGATCAACTGTCGGAAAATCAAAACATTTTCGCTCTAGCTGGCTTCTCTGTTTGTTGGCCGCATAGCGCGAACGCTCCTGTAAATCCTGGGCAGTAATTGCGCTGGCAACCATCCGGCGGCCATTGCTGACTAGAAGCATACTGAGGGGAATTTGTGCAACCACTCCCCAGGATTTAATTTTTAAAAACTTGCTTACCCGGTACAAGCCGCCCAATTTAACAAACAGCTTGCCATTTCTCCATGTGGAATGCCAGAAAAACCCGCGCTGTTTGCCTTCAGCTAACCATCTATATATAGTTGCAGTAGATGCCCGTAATGGTTTAAGTTGCTCCTGTTCAATCTCTACCCACCCAACGTTCGTCACATCTATAGCCCGTAAAAAATACCAAAGTTTGGTGCATGGGTGCGTTACCAATAAAGCGCTATGCACTCTTACTTTTGAAGGGCTTAATAAAATTCTTGCAGATATGGCGATTACATAAAAGCTAAGAATGCTAGAATTTAGATGTACTATGCTAGTAGTATCAATTGAGAGTTGCATCAAAAACCAAGCCTACGCGAACAGGTTTGGTTTTTGTTTAGCCTTTCAGATTGAGAAAATACTTGAGATTGTGATAGCGTCTTAGTTAGTTAATTTATTTTGGTTTTTTGTGGAACCCGGACGATGAGTTGTTCAAAGCAACTCGGCGACATAGGTAGACGCTTGCTATCGACAAGCTTTATTTCGCAATCTGAAAGGCTAAACAAAAACCTTTCCTAATGGACAATCGAAAATACCCCGCCCCCTAGAACGAGAGGGAAGCGGAGTTGACAAAAGTCAGTTTTCGCCCCAATCGGGGCGGAAATGGTACTTATGTACTGTTCATTTCTAAATTCCATAAAAGTACAAATTTACTGATTAACTAACAACCTATCACGGGGCGGATTGCCTGATACTACTGAGAATCTACCCAAAAACCAAAAAAGATAGATACTCAGTGCTTTTCAGGGCTTTTTAATTTGTTTTAAAATTTCTTGCCCCTTGGTAAATTGCCCCCCCTGATATCCCATAACTTCTTTAACTATTTTAGAATCGCTCAAACCTGCTCCTAGACAGGCTTTTACGGCTTTAATCATGTCCTCTGATAAGCCATTTTTGGCGGTAACACCTGCCGCAAAGCCTTGCAGGGCAACGGTTTCAGGCGTTACCGCGTTCGCTTCAGGGGTGACAGGTTGTAACCTGCTCATAACTTGACCGTATTGCTTAGTATCGGGTAATTGGCACGGCTGATCATCTACCATGCAGCGATATTTTCCAGTTTTTAACCAAGCTTCAAGGCTGACATCTCCCAGCTTTTTAGCATGATCAACCGCGAACTTACCCAGGCGCACATAGCGAAAATTCTTTCTTGCTTGCCCTTCTCCCTCAATGCCCAGCGATTTTACAGCGTCGGTCTGACTCAAGGCGATAATGCAGCGCTTGGGTTTACGTCCTCTATTGCCGTGCTTAATTAACCAATCGCTTGCTATGTCTACCTCAGAGGCTAATAAGGGAAATTCCTCAGCAATTGTAGTGCTTTCCAGACCTACAAGTGCCTTATCTCCACTTTCCCCCCTTAACTCGATCCGGCGCTGTAGTTCCTCTAAATCAGCTTCCATTGCCTCTTGGATAGCTTCAAAATTACCTTTCCGCCCAATCACCTTTAAACCCTGCCATTCGTCCGGGGAAGCATCTGGATCGTAAACTGTGACTTCTCCACCAAGGCGATAAGCTAACCACTGAGCAAGGCTAGATTTACCCGTGCCAGTGTCACCAATGATAAAAATGTGCTTTCCGTCAATCGCTTCTAGCAAGTCAATGGTTTGCAAGTCTTGCGGTAAAGCTGATTTTGGTTGAATTTCTGCTACTACACTTTGTAATGGCACTCCCATAAGGGGCAAAGCATCGTAAATAATTATTAACTTTTTGGTTCCAGCTTCTAACTGCTCACAGCAATAAACCAAAATTTTTAAGGCTGCTTTGGTTGTGGAGATTGTAAATATTCCTAAACCAAAGAGTATTCTTCCCGATGCCCAACCACTAAATCTAGCTAGCGCCCTCCAGTCGGGCAATGGCATCTCTACCCAAGCTTGGCGCTCTATTCGATGTGATGGCAGGTCAATTGTTATTTTTTCCTTCTCCATAGCCCATCTCTAATTGAATCCTGAAATGAAATTGCGGCGATCGCTTTTCTCCAATCGCCAAAGTGAGGCAGGCAACGGCAATCAGGAGCGCTGCACACAGCTTTAGAATGCCGTCACCATTCA
Organism: Nostoc sp.; assembly: GCF_035638895.1. Classification (GTDB taxonomy): domain Bacteria; phylum Cyanobacteriota; class Cyanobacteriia; order Cyanobacteriales; family Nostocaceae; genus Nostoc. Next base: position 3,970 of record NZ_DASQZC010000697.1, read on the forward strand.
TACTTAAAAGCCCAATCTTTGAAAATTGGTTATTAGCCTGTCAACAGGATTTTTAATTTCTCTAAACTCCTCCACTTGCACTTCTCCAGCATCAATGCCATTTTCTAAAAGCTGCTCCCTAATAGCGCTTGCAGCTTCTTCAACATCTACCGGAGTAGTAGATTCAATGATGGTTATACCTTCCCCTTCTCTATCCCAGTAGGAAATTTTGTAAGATTTCATCCGCAGATCCTCTTGTAAATAAACGAATTTGAGGTGAAACCTTGACGGGCAATTAATTCCTCATCTGGAGTTTCAGCGATAATCTCAGCCCAGCCGGTTGCCTCACTGCGAATATTTTTTTCAGCCATTGCCCCCAAACTGGGGCAAGTTCGCTCAAATTCAGCGATCGCTTTTTTCTCTTTATCTGTAAGTTCTCGTGCCATGATTAAATAGTTCCATCTTTTGCGGGTTGAACATGTCCCAGCGTGGGTTTGCCCTGCACGCTGGATAAAGCGATCGGCTAGAAATCACCCAGCCGATCGCCCTAAAAAATTATTTTGTAGCAGCGACCTGAACCAACGGGGTAAGCCCTGTTAGTTCGCAAATCACAATATTGAGATTTGCTGACTTTGACATGAGGGTAGCTTCCATCAGATGAGAGACTAAAAGGTGTCCACAAGGGGAGCGCGTCCCAACCGATCGGTGAATTATCTACCTTGCATTCATAAGTCGTCGAGTTCATCTCACTTGCACCAGCTGCTGAGGGCAGCGGCGGCGGCTGCCTACGCGGTCGTCGTTGCTTTGGCTCCTTTGATTCTGCTTTTGCAGTGCCATTTAAGGCTTGTGTTGTTTCCATTGCTTGTGCCGATGTTACTCACATATACTCTTTGTATGTTATACAGCTTGTTACAACTAAAAGCAACTAATACAATATTTGATTACAATACCAACACGAAAGCTGTTAAAATGGTTTACGTGTGTTAAGTAACTGTAATCTATGACTAATGCAAGGCGGATACAGGTTTATGTTTCAGAGGAAATTTACGCATATCTTGAAACTAGAAGTAAGGAAGAAGGACGTAAAACAGGCAATCTTGCATCTTGGATTCTTTCTAAATCCGTTGAAAATTTAGAAAAAAATAAAAATGCATCAAAGCCTGACAAAATATCATAAGTCTTTGCCTACGTAACGCTTTTTGAAGGTTTTTGGGCGTTAAGTGACAAAAACTGACTATCGTACTTTTTTAGCAATGCTTTTAGAGATAATTATTATTTGTCCCGCTCCAAAACACATAGGGCAATCAGCAATACAATGATTAGCTAAATCAATTAAACCCAATCCTTTACACCGAAAACATTTGATAAATATATAATCTTTCATATAGGAATCCGGTTTGATTACTGAAATTATTTGCGTAGGCTAGGAGTGGGGAGTAGGAAGATACTTATAATAAGTTTGGTAGATGAACAAAAAGGCTGAGGATGTATCCCTCAGCCTTTTGGATTTAAACTTTTATCAAATTATTCAACAATCGCCCAATCACTACCGTAATAGGAAAATCTAGCCAGAGTTTTGTTGTCCGTGTACAAACTAACTTTCCCTACGCCAAGTTTAACTACTCTCTTTGCACTTGGATACCCATTTTGATTACACAGGTCAATAAATCCATCCCACGGACTTTGCCAGTTGTTTACAGATAGCCAATTTTTAAACAATGAATTTGCCGTCTGGTTAGCTTCTTCATCCAGTGAAGCCCAGCTACAGTTTGGATTATTGCAATAGCTAGCTAAAGCTGTTAAAGTTCTTGAGTTCATTTTTATTCTTAGTAGGTGAACAATTTCATAATACCGTGTATATACACCGCTGTCAATCATCCCCAAGCCCTAACTCGTGTGGCTCCTCTTCAATTAGTTTGTAGAATTTATTAAAGTAATCCCAACTGCGACTACTCATATTAAAGTCCTTACCTTTTTGCGCTCCGTTTCTACCATAATCTTCCCTCTGCCACTCGATAAAAGCCTCAATTGCCTTCATGACAGCCGATTGCTGATCTGCCTTGCCACTGATGAATTCCTCAATCAATTCAGTTCTAGATTTGCCTTGCTGACTCGCTTTCACCCCCAGTGCTTCCCAATCCTCATCTGATAAGCGCATAGAGCGCATCGGCTTTTTCTCTTGCCCTTTAGGAGCAAACTGGCCAGAATCATCTCTATTCAAATTCCCGATCCACAAGTTGCTAGAATTAGTCATGGGTTTTAGTAATTACTACATCACTAAAGCCATGCTACCATGTATATACACCGCAAGCAATGGCTGTATATACATGGTATGGATTCTCAAAAAGAAATTTTAGACACTATATGCCTACAAAGGCTGTGTCCTAATTGCAACAGTCAACAACTTAGTTATCTTGTTTATGAAAACGATAATGAAATTTACTTTGAATGCATTGATTGCAATTGGGAATTAACGACTCAAATTGATTTAGTTCGAGACGCGGGGTTTTATCCCCTGCAAGGTGAAATACCATGAATAAATCTGAATCCTTCCAAGATTATCCGCTTTCTGAATGGGATTACATACCGATTTACAGAAAACTTCTGGAATTACAATGCGACCTTAGAGTTTCTATTAATTTCATCATTGCTCAAGAATCCTCCTCTCCAGAGTCGCATTCCCAACTCAATAGACAGCTAGAAAATATAGTGGCGAGTATTTACCTAATCCAAGACAAATTAAAATCAGAGGTTATCATGGAGTAACACTTTTCCTGAGTGCCATTTCCTAGCCTTTGATAAGAAAAAGTTATAGTTCAAGTCTAGAACCCGCTTTCTGCCGTCAGAAGGCGGGTTTTCTATTGATAAGTAAAGTCTAATGTAGGCATGCCCAATACCCATCAATCATGGAATTGCAAGCATTCCAGCCCTCATATGACAAAATGAGGATTATGTCTGATAGGAGTGGGATGTGAAAGTTAGGGGCAACGGGCAAGCCAAAATTTTAAATGCTGTAGAAATTAACCGACTGTTCATTGAACTTAAAAAGAAGCCGCGCGATAGCTGCTTATTTGCTATTTGCTTTTTTACCGGATGCCGCATCAGTGAAGCTTTACACTTGCACACTACGGATATCAGTGAAGGACTGATTACATTTCGCAAGTCTACCACCAAAGGCAAGCTGAAAACTCGCACAGTCCCAATTCATCCAGCCTTGCAAAGATTTTTAAATTCCTATCAGCCGCGTATTGCCGGGCCCATGTTCCCAGGTCGGCGCGGGGTCAACATTTATATGTCACGGGATACAGCTGATCGGATTTTGAGAGATGCTTGTACGAAAATTGGTATAAGTGGCGCGGCAACTCATTCTTTCCGGCGATCTGCTTTAACTCACATGTCGCGCAACGGGGTTCCCTTGCGAACAATTCAAGAAATTAGCGGGCATAAAGACTTGGGAACATTACAAAAATATTTGGAAGTTGATCCAGAGGAAGTGGTAAAAGCAATTAGCTTCATAAATTTTTAAAAACAATTCCGTAATTTCTCGCTAGTAAGCACTTATGCAAGTCATCACAATATCAGCATTCATTAATAATACGGATATGCAAGAGACTAAACCTCAACTCTCTACAACTTATACACAATTAGGTGAATTATTTAATCTGCTAGAAATAGCTGCTTTTGAAGAGGGACTTGATTTTGGAGAAGACTTGACAGGGTGTTACAAGTGGTTTTTGTCCCCAACGGCTGTTGTTTTTTTACAAAAACGCTCCCCCAACATCTTAGAAGAACTCGGTAAAAATTCCCGCCTTTCTTGTCGGTTTTTACCTTGGCAAGGTCACAAAGGGTTAGCCTTTGAAGTGAATTTGATTTTATGAATAGCTTTCCTTCACTCCCAATCACTTTGCCCACTCCCTGTAAAGCTTGTGGACACGGCGGCGGATTATTAATCAGACCACATCCAAAACACCCAGGATTGATTAAGTGTGGATGCTGTGATATTTATCAGGGTAGAGCGGATCAGCTCAATGTAGCCACGCAAGCAGCGTAAATTATGCCTGTTGTTACTCACAATCAGCTTAAAAATTATAATTACAGAGGTTTTGTAGTCTACCTGTATTGGGAACAGCACACAAAATGGTGGTTTTATGGTTTTTACTATGCTCGGTTCACTCCGAAGAGTCAGCCTCAATGGTCGCCGCCTTTTGATTTGGAGGGGCAAGCAATGGAAATAGCAGAGTTTGTCATTGATGAACTCCTCACAGATTACACCTGAAACGACAAAACTATATTTTCGTTGCAAGGTTTTTAAAAAAACTTGGCGCTATTTGAGGATCTGTCTTAAATTGTAATAGTTTCACTAATTTTAAATATGGCTGAACCAACATTAGTAGAAGTTTTTGGCACGGGCGCAACACAAGATGCGACCACCATTACAATTCAAAAAAGTTCACTGCTACGCTTGACCCCTAGTGCAACTAATACGGCTGAAAGCCTGCTAACAGGGATTTTATTAAAAGCCCAAGCGGGGTTGTCTCAAGCTAATTTTGATGCGAATATTGACCAAAGTATTTATCTAACCGATGGATTCCCTGGATTCACGACTAGGGGAACGAATAATACTTCTTATCGAGTAGACCAGCTAACTGTAAACTTGGCAAAAATAGACACTTCATCTGTGATTGATCCGGATGATTATTAAAGATGCAATCTCTTACTCTTGAGCAGGTATTTGGGGGGGGAGCCTCCCAAAATGCAAATAACTTGATTATTCAAAAATCTTCGCTATTGAGATTAACTCCCCAAATAAATAACACGCCTGAAAGTTTATTAGCTGCAATATTAATTACAGCTATAGCAAATTTTCAAGGAATAATCACAGATGAAAATAATCAAGCAATCATTGATGAAAACAATCAAGCAATTGAATTTGATAATTCTGAGATGTTTGAACTGCTAAAAATTATTGATTGGGAACCATTTCAATCGACGCGCGACGGACAAAAATATATTAACAATCAAATAATAATTTTTAGCTATGCCCCAAATTAAAGATATTGCAATCACAAAAACCATTGCTGGTAATGCCGATTTTTTAGTAATGCAGTCTCCATCTGGAGAAACATACAAAATTACAAAATCTGATTTACTTGGTGGGTCTTCAAGCAGCACCACAAAAATATTAACTTATTCGAGTAATGGTGATGCTAATGGTGTTTTTTATTGGCTAGGAACACAAAAAGGATTAGCGGCTTGGGGTAATCCTATTAGTGCCGGACAAGTGGCGGTTACGATGTCAAGTATTTTCAATAATGATTCTACGACTCATGGGAACGGATCATTACTAGCCAACAGGTTACCCGGTACAGGAGTCGCCACAACAAATACTGCAAGTCAAAACATTAAATTTGGTTTAAACGGCAAAAAGTTGATATGTACTAATTATTCTATTCGTGGCAGAAGCAGCACTACTAATGAAATCAGAAATTGGAAATTTCAAGCCTCCAATGATTCTTCTACATGGGTAGACCTTGATAGCGTCGTCAATACGAGCCTTGGAAGTTCTACTTGGTATAGTAAAAGCATTAGCGGGCAAACTATAGCCTATGAATTTTTTAGAATCCTTTCTACTGGAGTTGATAGCGGCGGCGCAAATATTTTAGCTTTTGATGAATTGGAACTTTATGGAACGTTGCAAGGTTAATTATAAATAATATTTGGCTATGAGCTACTGTCAAATTGGCGAAATTGCAACTGTTAATTACACTTTTGGAGATGGCAGAAAAGAGAAATTTATTTCTAATACATCCCCTATTAATGTAAATCTAATTTCCCAAACTTTAAATACATACAATTATTACGATCCTAACTCTCAGAGTAATCGAACAGCGCAAGGAACTTCATACATTACTAAACAAAATTTAAGTTGTCAGCAAGGACAGACAGACATAGATATTTTTAATGGGAATTCCTTGGTAACAAATTCTTGTTTTTTAGCTGGTAGTTTAACAATAATACCGCCCAATCAAGAATGCACCTTAATAGTTAAAGATGTAAATAATCTACAGCTTTTTACGGTATCAGGCAAGTGTCCCGTAAACTTCACCGTAACTTGTGGAGATGGATGTCCTGAAGGTTTTTGCAAATGTGTAATACCTGAGTATCCGGGTTACTGTTGTTTAGATTGCAATTCTACAGCCGCATCTATTCGCACTATTACTAATGAATTAAGAGGGAAAAATGGCTGATACTTGCGCTAGTTTAGCGGCTGAAATTGCAGCACTTAGGGCGGAGATTGCACGGATACCTAAAGTAGATGAAAACCGCATTATCAACGCCACCAAGTCGGCATTGCAACCAGACATCGCTTATGCTGTGGCGGCTGGCGGGGTTGTAGTTGCTCAAAAACTAAAACCACAAATAGAAGACGCACTACAAAAATCCACGAACGCATTCCTGGAAGTTGTTCGGAACACAGAAAGAATTCGTCTCGCTGAAATAGAAGCCAAAGGCGCATCTGCTACAGCGACAAGAGCGGAAAAGAACGCGGCTGAATATGCGCGGCAAATGAGGGAGGAGCAAGCAAGGATAACACGCGTTGAAGGTGAGGCCGTAAGGTTGGGGCGCGAGAACAAGCAATTACAGATATCAGATGAAGAACTGTACACAGCCAATCGTCAACTTGATACAGAGTCGCGACGTTTGGCGCAATTAGAGCGCAAAAATGCTGGCAAAATACAACAAATAGAAGCAGAAATACCGCCCATTAAGAGTAATGTAGAAACAGTTAAGACCGATGTGAAGAATGCAGTTAGCAAAGCAACTGATGCAGTTGCCGACGCTGCGAAAGCGAGTAAACAAGTGCTGGATGTAGCTAGTGACGTAACGGGCGTAAAAGGCGCAATCAACGGTGTTAAGGGCACTCTTGGTAAATTGGGCGATACTGTCGTTGCGGTCGAAAAGAAAGCGGGGGATGCTATTACTGCTGCCGCAAAAGCCGTCGGCATATCCAGCGAAGCATTAGGAGCTACGGCAAGACTGGGCGGTAAAGTACTCGAGATATTTAATGTAATCGGTACGATATTCACTATCCTTGACGGCATCGCTTCAAGGGAATTACTTGGTGCAAGGATGGACGCGGTAGAGGCAGGATTAGCAGCGTTAGGTAGAGACGTGTCTAGCATACTTGGCAGGTTATTTCAGGTCGTTAACCAAATAAAAGGCTTCAACGGTGCTATCGATGCAGTGCGTGCCTTAGCGAATGAGGCTAAAGGTTTGAGTGCGTCTGCTACATCCTTGGCACAATCTGCACTAGGTAACGCAAGTACTGCACAGAGTACAGCAGTGGCTGCACAGAGTACAGCAGTGGCTGCACAGAGTGCTGCATCAATGGCACGAGTGACGGCGTTAGAATCCCAGACTGTAGCAGGTAACGCGATAAAGAACGCAGCCACAGCCCAAGGTACGGCATTAGAAGCGCAGCGACAAGCAGCAACAGCAACTGCAACTGCAACCAAAACAAAGACACTAGCAGAACAAGCATTACAAAAGGGCGGTGAAGCACTAACAAAAGTTCTCGAAATTGGCGCAACAGTATTAACCATAGTGGCACTCGTGCAGGGTATTAAAGCATTACGTGGTATTCCCGGGCCCCGAGGAATACCGGGGCAACGTGGGGAACGGGGTTTTATGGGATTTCCGGGCTTACGTGGGCGAGATGGTGTAACAACGGTTGTTACCTTACCCGGTATTCCCGGCAAACCAGGTGATAGAGGATTTCCGGGATTGAGTGGCAAAAATGGTAGGGATGGGCGAAACGGTATTAATGGTAAAGATGGAGTTGATGCAGTGCCATACAACGATTCAGGATTACGTGCATTTATTGCAGCACAGCACACAGGAACAAGGGCAAATAGCAACGTGCAGCACGGAACAACAAGGACAACAATATTAACACCTATTCTTGCTGCATTTGCACCAGTGTTAGCGCTTTTAAAACAAATTTATGACATTGTATCTAAAGCATCAGCAGCAGCACAATTAGCACTTTTAAACATAATTAACAACAAACTTGGTAATCAAGTTCTGGGCGGCATTGGTGGCTTGATTACCCGTGTTGCTGAAAATAGCTATGTTGAAAAAGCGCTCTCTGTTCTGACTTTTGCGGCCACAATGCATAATGCTTTAATGCTTAGTAATAATCTTGCCCAAACACTAGGAACAATAATTGATCAGGTACTAGGGTTTGTTCTGCCAAAAGGTATTGATGGTACACCAATTTCTATTAATCAAGTAATTGGTAAAGCTGTAACTGAAATTATTACCAGTGCAATTGGAGAAGCTAATTACAAACAAATATCTGAAGATTGGGCTAAAGCTAATAGAATCTATCAAGCGGGCGCTAATGTTTTTAATCAAATTGGCAATGCGGTTGGACTCGTTACGGCGGGGCTTGAAGTCATCGCCGGAAATGTTGGTAAAATTGGGAATGCTTTAAAAGTTTGGGGTGTAGTTAGCGAAAAAGCTTATGGCTGGATGAACCCACAGCCTAATTTAAAAGGGCGATTTTTTAATTTTATTAATACTGCAAGCGAAAAAGCAAATACTATTGCCATGATGGTAGCTATACCCGTTGGAATATCAATAGCAGCAGTGGAAATCAATAGTAGTGTTGAAGCTGTTAAAAAAGAATTGGATCAGGAAGACCCCAAAGATAAACAAGGTAATCCAGTTGTAGATAAATTAGGAAATGTTGTTAAATATCAACCCGGCGTTACAGTTCCAGAACCAACAGTTACAACTAAAGCAAATGTTGAAGCTAAAGCGGATTCGACAAACTTTTTAGAATTAGTACTTGAAGATATTTTTGATGGAGGTGATTAATCATGGTTACTATTCCACCACGCGATAAGCAAGGCAGGCAACTTCCGCCAACTTCAAATATTTCAACAGGAGAAACATTAACACCTACTAAACCGGGACAAATTGTTCCTAAACAAGCGTCAGATAATTCTTTACCAAATAATTTTAATGCTTTTGAACATTTACAAGCGGTTTACATTCCTCAGCATAATGCTTTAGTCAAGCGATATTTTTCAGACCATCCAACAAATTGGCAACCCAATATTGCAACTTCTCGTAGTAGCTTGCGTGTAGCTTGTACAATGCTCGATTCTGATAATCAATTAATGATGAATTTACGACATCATTTATTTTTTGATTTGTTGGGGTATGGGAGAAAAAATCTATCTGTTTTTTATGGAAGTATTGAGGATAGTTTGCCTTCAGTCTCAGGACATCCAAGAATATTATTTTATTTTTCTCAAGATTCTCAGTCAATGGCTCCAACGCAAACACACAGGGCTGATGCTGAATATAGCGTTAGATTAATGAAATTAACTAATACATCACCTGAGTTAAAAACTAAATTAATAGAAATTGCTAACGAAATTAAAACACAATTTATTGTAAATGGACAAGGAATTGTCTTGGTAAAGGGTAAGCTAGGAATAGTTTATAATGACCCCGTAAATGGTTTTTATTCCGGGCGAAGAGTTCTAGCTAATACTGAAGCCGATGGAATTGATATTTACCAAAGAATGTGTAACGTCATTGATGCGCCATTTGATAATGAGAAAATTACAGTAACTCACCCAAAAAAACCAAGCTCAATTGGCCCTATTACACAAACTCAAATAATTATGGGAAAAGTTCGATATAAACCAGCTTATCGCCGTGTAGTTTCTGTCCGATTTCGTTATGCTTACGCAGAAATACCTGGAGAACCACATCCAGTTTTTTTAATAGATACGACTTCTAGGTATAATCCCTTGGTTAATATTTAATATTTGCTATTAACTAAGGGTAGCTTAAGCTATCCGGAGAAAAGAATTCGCTAAAACCCTTGCTATACTTGACTTTGTAGTTAAATTTAAGTTTTTTAAACATGGCTTATAAAGACATTTCTCGTGGCGTTCGCCTGGCAGCAGATCATGCTAAATACTTGGTTTGGCTAAACAAAGATACAGCTGCTAGACAAGCTGCTTATGCAACTGTAACTAACCCGGCCGAGAAAGTAAAAACCGATCGAGTTCTTGGAGCAATTATTCCTTTTAGTTCAAGTGGAACGACCCTTTCTTATCTTCCTGCTAGGTTAATTGCTCCTACACAAACGGGTAGAGGCGGAGTTCTAGCAACAACAGTAAAAGGTATTCTTGATGAATTTACTTTCACCCAAGCAGATTTAACCGCTTTAACCACTCCTAATATTATTGAAGGCACTACATTTAAACCCGCAAAATTAACTGTTATTCAACGTGTCACAACGGCTGATACCAAAGAAGCTTCTCGGATAACCGGAAGACTTTATTATAGACACGAGAATGATTCAGTAACCGGGTCATTTGGTAAAAAAATTGCTGCTGATACTTATGATTCAGTAATTACAGCTATCAAAGAAAAAGCCGCATTTACAGGATTGTTTACAGGAAGTGCAAACGCTTTAGCCAGTAAATTTCGCTTTGTTCCAGAAGGAGTTTAAATGTCAATTGCTTCAGACAATAATTTGTTATGGGTTCCCTCAGATATTAGTGATTTACTCACTGTATCGGTTGATGGGCAAGCTGATAAAGATGTTGTTGATGGAATGCTTGTAATTAATTGTTCTGCTAGTCAGTGGTTGTCTGGGATAATGGACGATTACACTTATTTTGAATTACTTGACCATTATGGGATTGACCCTTTTGGTTTTGTTGGTGAAGTAGAGGATCATTTGCAATTGTTAATGAGATGACACGAAGTTTACAGCTAGGGATTGAAAGTAATTGGAGTTTACAATATAGTAATTCTTTCCCTGCTGTAAGTTTTCTTAACGACGCGTCAGGGAATCCAATTTATCAAAAAATAAATGAGATAATTGTCCCGGTTACATTTGATAAATCAATCATTGCAATATCTGTCAATACTACTGTTCCCGTTGGAAGAATTTGGGTTTATTCGGGATATTTAACTCGCAGTTTAACAACTGCATTAGGAGCAAGCTTTACAGGGGAGAGAAGAAAAATATTTTTAGGGAAGTTTAATTTAATATTTTTTGAGGATTTAAATATTGATTATCTTGTTTCAATCAAACTCCCTGACTGGTTTATTAGTGCCAATATTGCAATTTATCAGTATGAAGGTATTGACACAACAACAATTGAGGATAATATCGAGTTAATAAAAATAGCTGTACAAGCTTAAGAATTTAAAACAACAGGTATTTTTAACCAAAAAATAATTAGAGCGTTGAGATTTGTGTTTGCCTAATTAATATTTAAATAATTAAATTATGCCTATTTTAATTCCTGGTGGTGGAAGTTTTCAAAATGTTTCTCAACCTTGGTTAACTCCTCAAGTATTAGTAGATATTAATTTGGAAGATATAGAAAGAATATCAAATTTCACTCAACCGGGGGATACATTGCTTGTCGGAACAGTATCTTATGACCGCGTAATTAATGCAGAAATTCAATTAATATATATTGCTGAATCCGAAATAGATTCTCAATTAGATAAAGTTTTACAAAGTATTGCTACAGCTTTAACTTCAGACTGGAACCCCTCTAATAGAGATTCAAGACCAAGCCTTTCTTCAGTAGATCCGGCAATTAATCCCATGAATTTCCAATATGGATTACAAATAGATAGTACCCAAGAGATTCGATATATAAGCGTTTGGATTCAAAGTCAAAAGCTTAAAATTGAATATGCAACACAAGCTTTTCAAAGAGTAAAAACTTATGTGTTAGCGGCATTATCTTCTTAGGATGATTAAAAGCACAACAATATGTCTAAAAATATTAACGAATACATTACTCTTGGTTTTGCAATAGGTGGTAATTTAATCTGGGGCTTAATATTTTTTTCTAACACTATTAAGCGACGCTATGCAGCAGAAAGAGATTTTAACCATTTAAAAAATAATCAAAAGCAAATACTTGACAATTTGGGTATCTTTTTTAAGGACATAGATAATCGTTTTGATATCCAAGATAGAGATTTGTTGGAAATCAAAGCTTATTTAATAGGGAAAGGA
>NZ_DASQZC010000698.1:0-2158 GCF_035638895.1 Nostoc sp.
TAAACGTAGAAATTCCCCTGACTGAAATCTATCGTCGCATTAATTTTTAAGGCTGCTTAACTCTCTTGGAACTGATTAATGGGACTCGTGACTAAAAGAAGCACTCCCAAGGAAGCTAGAAAAAGCAACTAGCATCCAACCAAAACAAATATGCTTTTGGGTTTTCCAATCGTATCTCTCTTCTATTGTCGGGATTGTATTAGCTTCAACAATTTCCCCTACCCAATAGCCTAATGCACTGATGCCAAACAACATAGCGCTGACGATGGACAATTTAGCGATGACTTTGAAAATGTAATTGCTTGAAGTGGGTAGTACCTGAAAGGATTGTCTGTGACGGTGGTGGATAGTGAGTTCACTTGGAGCTACAACCAAAACACGTCTTGGTTTTTGTTGAGTGAGTTGGCAGACAATTTGTTTGTTATCAGTCATGGGTCAAACTAAAGCCTGTTGGTTGTAACTAAATTAGTTTCAGTAATTATATTGTAAACTTTCGTCAGGTCAGCGTGGTTAAATTTACATAAAATTTCCATATTCAGAAAAAATATTTTAATGGTTAAGCGATGTCATACGAAAAACCCAGAAGACAAACAAGCGATTAAGCTGAAAGTCAGTTAAAAATATCCCCCAGCACATACTGCACTGGGGGATATTTAGCTTCTATTTTTTATTTAGCCAAAAGCTAATTGCTTGGCATAATCTTGTGCTTCATCTCCAGATAAAGGCTGAAAATTTTTAATTAACGCTGCTGCATGAGTTCCTTCCGCACTGAAAAGCAAGGAATAGCAATCAGGTTTAGGAAGCCCTGGCTCTTTCATCTTTGCTATCCACAACCAACTTGATTCTTCGTCCTCCTCACATGAGTAATCGTAATGTAGTTTTTCTGTATTAGACATTGTTTTTTGCTCCTAGTTTTATCAAAAGCTTACATCTGCACATTTACAATCACAAATGTCGCCAGAAGTTCTTACTGATAGTCTTGAGACTGACAACCTTGGTTTCTCCTGCTGCTGCTTCAGGGACATGACCAACAGCCACCGCAGCAACAATTGGTGCAGGTGTCGCTAACAGAGAATTGAGTAATTCTTGCTGATAGTCAATATCTGCTACTGTACGGTAAACTCTGTGATAATCTATCTGCATCCCTAAAGGTGTTGGGACAATTTTCAGATATTCATTAAGAGCAGATATGTAGGTATCACCAAAATTTCTATTTGCAACAGCAAGACGGATGATATTCAACAATTGAATAGCTCGTCTAATGTCTGCAACACTGCGGCTAGCATCAATCTCTGGCTGGCTTTCGCTGTAGCCTTTGCCTTTCTTTTCCGCTACCAGATTGTTGAATTTGCTAACGGCTCTTTGATGATTGCCTAATGTGTGGATTTTCGTTTGCGCTTGATAACCGACTCTGCCCCACTGCACCGTTAAGTTACCATCTTGAACTTTAGCAGACCAGAACTTATTACTGTTTTGGATTGCGTCAACAAAGACTAAATAGATTTCCATGTTTCTTACCCTATCAACTCGCTAACTTTTGGGCATTGCCCCACCGGATTTGGTGTTGTAGTGCTTCAAGTAAGGTTTCAGCCTCCAGAGTTGTTAGCCCATTCAGAACAGAGCAGACATCATACAAATCTTGGGGAATAGAATCAGGAATCACTAGCTCACACAACCCATCTTCAAGAGCTGTAGATACTGGATATTCAGATGGAGTGTACTCTTGCTGCATAACAATATAAGTAGAAAGAGTTACTCGTAATAACAGTTTTGTTTCTCTATTCAATTTCTCCAAATATGCGCCATAATTATTAACCAATTGGTTAATTAGTTCAGTTTGTCCGTAGTAAGTTACTAAATCTGTTGTCATCTGTTTTTCACTTTCTATTTAATTGATTGTTGGATTTGAAAAAGCGATCGCTCCCATAGAATCAGGAGACAATCGCTTTCTCATCAGTTCACGTTGCGAAACTTAGCAGTCCTGAGAGATTGAGTTTTCGCCGCTTGTACAGGACTACTAGAACACCGATTCAGTAATCAGGATGAAGTAGGAGACTGCTCAGTAGCGCGGGTAAAAATTTTGGCAAGGACATGAAGATTGTGAACAACGGCGGTACGGCGAAGATCAAAGAGATTTTTGCGAGAACCAACGTAACGA
>NZ_DASQZC010000699.1:0-1761 GCF_035638895.1 Nostoc sp.
ATATTTTGATTACCGCGCAGTTCTTGACGCAAAGTTGAGAAATAAGTCTGTAAATTCTGCTCTACTCGATTAGCGACTTCATAACGCAATTCGCTAGCTACCTCATTGACTGCCTTTTGCCCATTGTGAATCGATAAATATCCAGTTAATCCTACAGCTAGCAAGATTTGCACCAGAAACAACGCTACCAAAATACGACGTAAGGGTATGCCTTTAAACAGAGAAAAAACACCACTTTGCCCAGTATTTTTGTTCATCTGCCCACTCCCTCTGCCTGTCCTGTAATACTAAGTACAACACCTCGACTTTGCTGTTCTGTGGGCTTATACATAGTTTATACTCGGTCGGGTCAAGAGCCAATATAGCACTTATAGTAAAACAACAAAACGTTAGTTAACTGCACCGATAAATTTTACATATTGCGCTCTTCAAAAGAACTAGTACGCTACGGCCTAAATAGAGCAAGCAGTGAAAATCCCCAAAGAGCTTATCCCATAATACTTTTGACTTTTGACTTGCGGAGTACCGCAAGGCGGAAGTTACCCCCTTCCCCAGGGCAAACGCATCTTATTTGCTAATAAAAACTGAGAAATATTTTAAAAGAACATAGATAATTGTAGAAACTACCCTATTAGGGAAGTTTAGGCAACTTAATGATAAAGCTCGTCCCCTTGCCCTCGGCACTTTCAACTTCAATCGTCCCCTGATGCGCTTCAATAATACTCTTTGCTAAAAATAATCCTAGCCCCCATCCTGTTTGATCCTCAGCAGAGATAGTTCGACGAAATTGTTGAAATAAGATTGATTGAGCTTCTGAAGAGATCGGATTACCTTCGTTGTGGATAATGAGACTGATATGCGTTTCAATTTGTTCAAGCGTGAGTGTAATTGGTGTATCAGCAGCACCATACTTCACAGCGTTAATAGCTAAGTTTTCAATTACCCGTTGTATCTGTTTACGGCTGCAATTGCTCCTGATAGCAGTATCACAAACTACAACAAACCGCTCTCCATAAGCAAAGTTCAAATCCTCTACTACGTCCTGAACAAGGCTGTCTAAACTGCATTCTTCAAATTCAAACTTTAAGCTCTCCCCCGCCCGTAGCCGACTAGCATCGAGCAGATTTTGAATCATCGAATTCAAACGATCGACTGCTTTTAGCATTTTCGCCGCGATATTCGCATGAGTGTCTCCTTGTTCAAGCCGACGCAGAGTCAGGTGAGTACCCATTTTTATGACATTGAGTGGGTTTCTGAGATCGTGGGTCAGCGTCACTATAAATAACTCTTGAATATCTCGCAACGTCTGGGAAAATTGAGTGGCTGCATCGTTAACAGCTTGCTCAATAGAATCGATGATAATATCTCGTTCCCTTACCTCTAAAGCCGCTTCTTCTTCTAATATTTCAAATATGGTCTGACGGAGAATGTGGTACTCAAAAATCACTTGAGTCATCGAGTAGTCGGCATAACCCGCCCGCTCATGTCCATGCTTTTTCCCAATCCGAGTGCTTTCTAGCTTATCCGTTCTTATTCTGGCTGGTGTCCTTTCAATCTTCGTTGACAGCTCATCCACCAATTGCTCTAGATACTCAGGTAGCGAATCTTGTAGCATCAGAGAGTCCTGATGTATTGATGCACCAACTTCATCACGCGCCCGCTCTTCCCACCTCTGCATAATTATTTTAGCATTTTGCTTAAGACGCTTAGACGTTTGGTTAGACATGGATTGTAAAAACACCAAAATTAGCGAATAGTTAG
>NZ_DASQZC010000700.1:0-6242 GCF_035638895.1 Nostoc sp.
ACATCATAAGAATATCCCCACTTATCAAGCAACATCTGACGTAATTCCTGTCCTGTCATAGCTTTTCTCAATCAGATTTTACATTTAGTTATGATGTTAAGTTCCGTGACTCCAGTATGATAAGGATATAAAGAAATGTAATGCTAACAGACAAAGATGCTTTTTATATCTTGGAACAAAGAAGTATGGCATCGTTGTGAGCGCTAGCATTTCGACTTAGACAAGAGTTCCTCAAGTACAGTACTTTTGTCAAAATGCTTAACAAAATACACAAAGAGCGCGGAGATTATGGCTCAATTTTCTGAATCAGCAGACGTGCCCGATATGGGGCGTCGTCAGTTCATGAATCTGCTCACTTTTGGGACTGTCACTGGAGTGGCTCTGGGTGCATTGTATCCCGTTGTCAACTACTTTATTCCACCCGCAACAGGTGGTGCTGGTGGCGGTGTAACGGCAAAAGACGAGCTAGGTAACGATGTTAGCGTCGCTAAATTTCTAGAAAACCGGAATGCAGGCGATCGCAACCTAGTCCAAGGGCTAAAGGGAGATCCTACCTATATTGTGGTAGACAGCAAAGAAGCGATCAAAGATTATGGCATTAACGCCATCTGCACCCACTTAGGTTGTGTAGTCCCCTGGAACATTGCAGAGAACAAGTTTAAGTGTCCTTGTCATGGTTCCCAGTATGACGAAACTGGTAAAGTTGTTCGGGGCCCAGCACCGTTATCTTTGCCTTTGGCCCATACCAATGTAAAAGACGACAAAATCGTTTTGACCCCTTGGACTGAAACCGACTTCCGCACCGGCGATGCAGCTTGGTGGGCTTAATAATTTTGTCCTTAGTCCTTAGTCATTCGTCCTTTGTTCAGGGCTTAATGACTAATGACTAATGACTAATGACTAATGACCAATGACTAATGACTAATTCAATCGTTGCCCTTATTAGAGATGAGAAATGTTTTCTTAAGAGCGAGGTTAACTCGCAGCGCTAGAGCGATCATCAAAACATTGCTCATTGCGATCGCTACTGTGACATTTTACTTCACCAGCGATGTAGCCCTTCCCCAATCAGCTGCCGCCTATCCCTTTTGGGCACAGCAAACTTATCCCGAAACCCCCCGCGAACCAACAGGGCGGATTGTTTGTGCCAACTGTCACCTAGCAGCCAAGCCGGCAGAAGTGGAAGTTCCCCAATCGGTGCTGCCTGACACTGTATTCAAAGCTGTGGTGAAAATCCCTTACGATCTTAGCACCCAGCAAGTTGGTGCCGATGGTTCTAAGGTTGGCTTGAATGTCGGTGCTGTACTGATGCTACCTGAAGGCTTTAAGATTGCTCCTGAAGACCGTCTTTCCGAAGAACTTAAAGAAGAAGTTGGCGACACTCCCTTCCAACCCTACAGCGAAGACAAAGAAAACGTCGTCATCGTCGGCCCCTTACCAGGTGAACAGTATCAGGAAATCGTTTTCCCTGTTCTTTCTCCCAACCCCGCAACCGACAAAAACATCCACTTCGGTAAATATTCAGTCCATTTAGGTGCTAACCGGGGACGCGGACAAGTTTATCCAACTGGTGAAAAGAGCAATAACACTGTTTACAATGCTTCCGCTACTGGCACAATTAGCAAGATTGCCAAAGAGGAAGATGGAGACGGTAACGTTAAATATTTAGTCAACATCCAACCTGAATCTGGTGATGTTGTCGTTGATACGATTCCTTTAGGGCCAGAATTGGTTGTTTCCGAAGGGCAAGCAGTTAAGACTGGTGAAGCTTTGACCAGCAACCCGAATGTCGGTGGATTCGGTCAAGCAGATGGAGAAATCGTACTTCAAGACGCCTCTAGAGTCAAATGGATGATTGCATTCATCGCTCTTGTAATGTTGGCTCAAGTTATGCTTGTGCTGAAGAAGAAGCAAGTTGAAAAAGTTCAAGCTGCTGAAATGAATTTCTAAATTCTCTGCTAAATCATTACTTGTAGGACAGGCAAGATGCCTGTCTTTTTTATATATTAGTTACACGAAGCCTGCAAATTTGGGGCTTAGGATTGCTATAGAAAATTTCCGGAGACACGACATGGATGGGACAGCCTTAGTTGTGGGCGCGAGCGGCATCATCGGCAGCAATCTTGCGAGAGAACTGATTGCGAATAGATGGACGACCTATGGGTTGGCCCGAAATCTTAAAAAAGGGGTGGAAGGGTTACGCCCTGTTGCTGCCGATCTGCTCGATCTAGCTAGCCTGAAAACTGCGCTGTCAGACATCGCCCCGACGCACATATTCATCACGACGTGGATGCGTAATGCGACCGAGGCCGAAAATGTCAGGGTCAACGGCACGATGGTTCGCAATCTGCTGGATGTTCTGTCACCGAAAGACTCAGTGCAGCACGTCGCCCTCGTCACCGGCCTCAAACACTATCTTGGGCCATTCGATGCATACGCCAGGGGCGGATCGCTGCCAGAAACTCCATTGCGCGAGGAGCAGCCCCGGCTCGACGTCGAAAATTTCTATTATGCTCAGGAAGATGAGGTCTATGCCGCCGCAGCTCGTGACGGTTTCACCTGGAGCATTCATCGCCCTCACACTGTCATTGGAAAGGCGGTCGGCAATTTGATGAACCTTGGCATGACGCTGGCCGTGTATGCCGCGATCTGCAAGGAAACCGGGCGCCCGTTCCGATGGCCAGGTTCTGAAGCGCAGTGGAAGGGCATCTCCGACATGACCGACGCGCGGGTGCTGGCGAAGCACCTAGTCTGGGCGGCGAAGACCGAAGCGGCCCACAACGAGGCGTTTAACGTTGTCAATGGCGACATCTTCCGGTGGATATGGTTGTGGGGGCGGCTGGCTGATTGGTTCGGCATCGATCCCATCGGCTTCGACGGCACAACCCACCCGCTCGAAGCCGAAATGGCGAATGAAGATGCTGTCTGGCGCGAGATCGCAAAGCAGCATAGCCTCTCCGAGCCGGATCTGAGCCGTCTATCGTCTGCATGGCACACTGATCTCGATCTTGGGCGTCCGATTGAGGTTATGACCGACATGTCGAAGAGCCGCAAACTCGGCTTCTCCATATACCAGAAAACGGACGAGTCGTTTTTTGACCTGTTCGAGCAACTACGCGCAGATCGGTTGATTCCGTAGAACCTGGGTGGATGGCAGTGGATGCTTGTTTATGGGTGCCGAACGACAGTAACTCGGACTAAGCAACGGTTGCAATCTGGAATTTTTGGTGATTTCATAGCCTCCCAGTCATGGCTATAGAATTTTGAACGATAGTATTGAATCTAGCCCTAGTTGAGTTGAGGTACTACCCATGACAGCCTCAGTAGAGTATATCCCTGTTACCCCAATTGAGTACCCAGATGAGGACGGTAAGCCGATGGCTGAAGGTGATGTACAGCGCAAGTGTCTCGTCTACGCAACCACTGTGCTGGAAATTTATTTCCAAAATCACCCAGATGTGTATGTCGCTGGTAATCTATTTATTTACTACGAAAAAGGTTATCCAGAATCAGTTGTCGCCCCAGATGTATTTGTGGTGTTTGGAGTGGAAAACCGTAACAGACGCTCTTACAAAACCTGGGAAGAAAATAATCAAACCCCAGATTTTGTTCTAGAGATTACCTCAAAAAGTACCCGCAGCAAAGATCAAGGTGCAAAGAAAGGAATTTATGCCTTTCTGGGAGTGCGTGAATATTTCCAATATGACCCAACAGGCGATTATCTCAATCCCCAACTCCAGGGTTTACACTTGGTCGATGGGAATTATTTCCCCGTGGTAGCCAATACCCTGCCAGATGGTATCTCCCTACCCAGTGAAGTTTTGGGGCTAGAGTTACGCCTAGAAGCAGGAAAACTACGTTTTTACAATCCAGCTACAGGTCAAACATTGCTAACTCATGAAGAGGAAGCAGCAGCACGACAAGCCGCAGAAGAGGCTCGACAGCAAACAGAGCAAAAAGCGCAAAGATTAGCTGCTAAACTCCGAGAATTAAATATTGATCCAGATAGCATTTAGCTAAATCCGGCAGTGTTAATAAAATAATCAGGTGAGTATGATTTACCCACTCTAATTATGCTTACTGAATTAGACAATAATCTCAAAGTTCTCCATTAATCTTACGCCTGATGATTTTCATCTGGGCTTGCATATCAGCTTCTGTCACAGGCATAGGATAGCCTTTAGAATTAGGGTCACGTTTGCTCATCAAAAAACGTAGAGCTTCAATGTCTTCGCGGTTTTCCACGACGTAAGCTCTCAACTCTGTAAAACTCATTTGCTCATAATTCTGGTTCATTGACAAAATCCCAGATTCCATTACTTAGTACAATGACTTGGAGTTCATCTCCAGCCAGCATGTAAACTTGCCCTGTTTTGTCGTCAAATCGAAATAAGCGGATGTCTTTGTAAAGATTTGACAGCATTTGACAAACCCTTACACAGGCTAAGGCTTGCTCTGTTGTTGGTAAAATAAACACTCCTCACTACTAATATAGGGTGAGCAATGCCCACCCTACTGCTGTTGATTATTTTTTGTGAGACTATAGCGGACGGTAGACGCGATAGTTGATTTCGGGGAAGATATTATCCATTAACTCGACTTTTTCCAGCCAACCACTGTCAACTTTGCCGACTTTAACATCTTCGTAGAGCTTATTGAACCGCATTAAGTGCGATCGCGTCCGTCTAATTGCATAGGGTACCATTGTTCCCGTCCGCATAATAAATGCCCAGTCAGAAGATTGTGCTAATAACAATTCCCGCGCCGCTTGGTTGAGCGCTTTCCACTGCAATTCATCCTCTGGTTCCAAATGCGATATTTCAATCATCCGTTCAGCAGCTTTGTGCAAATGCGGATAAACCCAGGCGTTCGTTTCATTCAACCAATATTCGTGGAAACCCTTGAAACCCCAACTCGACTGCGAAGGACGACAAACTTGCTGAGTCGGCTGATCTCGCAAATAGTCTGCTAAATGGGTCATTTGATATGTTTTTTGGTCATACCATGACTTGCGGAATAGGTAATCGATGAACCAGGGACCTTCATACCACCAATGTCCAAATAACTCTGCGTCATAAGGTGAAACGATAATTGGCGGGCGCTGCATCATATCATAGAGATGCTCAGATTGCCTCTCTCGGTTATACATAAAGTTATCAGCGTGTTCTGCGGCCTTTTCCCTAGCCCAATAAGGATCATAAAGCGCCTTATCTGAAAGTCCTAAGCCACGCCCCGTAATTTTATGATACTTAATACCCGTATTTTTTCGCTGACCATTGGGCATGATGTAGGGTTTGATGTACTCATATTCTGCTTCCCAGCCCAAATCTTTGTAAAATTCTCGATATTCCGCCGCCCCAGGATAGCCCACTTCAGAAGACCATACCTGTTGGGAAGATTCATGATCTCGACCAAAAACGGCAACACCAGTTTCTGTATAAATTGGGGCATAAGTGCCAAAGCGGGGACGCGGACGAGCGTAAAGGATGCCATGCCCATCAGTGAGGAAGTAGCGTAACCCAGCATCGGCTAGCATCCGATCTAAACCCTCATAGTAAGCGCATTCTGGCAACCAAATGCCTCTAGGCGGTTGTCCAAAGGTTTGCTCGTAATGTTCGCAAGCTACCTGAATTTGCGCCCACACCGCTTCTGGATACATCTTCATCAACGGCAAATAGCCGTGAGTAGCGCCGCAAGTGATGATTTCTAGGTTGTTACTGTCTTGGAACTGCTTAAAAGCTGTCACCAAGTCACCTTGATTGCGTTCCCATAGCTGACGCGCTTCTTTAAACTCAGTAATGTAATGTTCGGCTAAATAACGAAGATGTCCGTTATTGACATTATGTTCTGCTTCTAGCGCTATAAGTTCTTCTAGTTGGGTCAAGTGTGCGTCATAGCGTTCTTGCAGCAGAGGATCACGAAGCATTGACACTAGAGGTGGTGTCATACTCATCGTGATTTTAAAGTCGATACCGTCTCGCTTTAAGCCTTCAAATACTTTCAATAAGGGAATGTAGGTTTCTGTGATGGCCTCATAGAGCCATTCTTCCTCCAGCACGTAGTCACTTTCCGGGTGACGAACGAAGGGCAGATGTGCGTGAAGTACAAGCGCGACGTAGCCGATAGCCATAGTGATTTTGGGGTGATACTTGTAAGTTGAAGGTCGAGAGGTTTGGCTGAAATTAACAATATTTTAAGACTTTATGGGGATCGTGAAGATACGAGTGTCAAGTTTTCACATA
>NZ_DASQZC010000701.1:0-2159 GCF_035638895.1 Nostoc sp.
CGTGGAATTAACCGAAATTGACGCCTTACTGTTGGCTAATGAATATGCTTTAGATGAAAGTGATTCACGCTTAACTGTAATTGGGCGATCGCAAATTCCCAAAACGAATCTTAACGTATTATTCCAACTTCTAGGTGGCGGTGGTCATTCACAAGCCGCATCGCTAAATCTAAGAGGAGTTGATTCAGAGGCGATATTAAAACAACTTATTGACAGCGTAAAAGCACAAATTCCCCATCCCCTCACCGCTAGGGACTTGATGTCTTCTCCTGTCCGCACGATTCTACCTGAAACCACAATAGCCGAAGCCCAGCGCATTTTATTACGTTATGGACACTCTGGTTTATCTGTTGTCGATGCTCAAGGGCAACTAGTAGGTATTATTTCGCGGCGGGATCTTGATATCGCCTTGCACCACGGATTTAGTCATGCGCCAGTTAAAGGCTACATGACCACAAATCTTAAAACGATCGCACCAGATACAACACTGCCACAAATTGAAGCGCTGATGGTGACTTATGATATCGGACGCTTACCAGTATTGGAGAATGAGCAGTTAGTTGGTCTGGTTACTCGTACTGATGTCTTGCGGGAATTACATCAAGAAAGGGATGAAGACGAAGACGGACAAAAATTCAAAATTCAAAATGACGCTAACGCTGCGCTAACAAAATTCAAAATTCCTCTCAGCACTGAGTTGCAAAATTGCCTTGCACCACAACTTTGGAAATTGCTCACCACAGCATCGCAAGAGGCAGAAAAACGAGGTTGGCATCTTTATCTTGTCGGGGGCGCGGTGCGGGATTTACTGCTATCTGAAGCAACATCAGGCACTTTGATGATTAAAGATATTGATCTTGTGGTTGATGGCTTTCACAAATCAGCAGATGTTGGTGCTGGTGTGGAACTAGCAAAAGCACTCCAACAACTTTACCCTGCGGCCCGCTTAGAAATCCACGGGGCTTTTCAAACTGCGGCTTTGCTTTGGCATAAAGACCCAGAATTAGATTCTCTATGGGTAGATATTGCCACCGCTAGAACAGAATTCTATCCTTATCCAGCAGCGAATCCAGAAGTTGAGGCGAGTTCTATTCGTCAAGACTTGTATCGTCGAGATTTTACCATCAATGCCCTTGCTTTGCGCCTTACTACTCCTCGTGCTGGTGAATTACTCGATTTTTTTGGTGGATTACTAGATTTACAAGCTAGGCAAATTCGGGTTTTACACCCCAACAGCTTTATCGAAGACCCCACCCGGATTTATCGTGGCGTGCGCTTTGCTGTGCGCTTCGGATTTCAGATAGAACCGCAAACTGAAGAATTTATCCGCTATGCCATCAACAGTGGTGTTTACGATCGCACTGCTCAAGAGAATAGCAAAACTCCAGCCCTGCAAACTCGCCTGAAAACAGAATTAAAACACATCCTAGAAGCCCCCTACTGGAAATCGGCTTTGCAGTTACTTGATAATCTAGGAGCGTTGCAATGTATCCATCCTACCCTGAAACTAGACGCAGAAATCCTGCGACAATTACGTTTGCTAGAACGCTGCTTGCGGCGATTTGATGCTGAACAAACTCTCATCCATTGGGAAATGCGCTTAGAAGCGTTAATCGCCCATACAATACCACAATATCGGGCGAAAGTGGCAAAGAATCTGCAACTGCAAGACGATAGCATTAAACGCTTGCAAAACTTGGCTTCTGCCCAAACTGAGGTGATGGAATCTTTGCCTAAGTGTCAAAGTCCCAGTCAAGTAGTGCAGTTGCTGCGACAGTACGACTTACCAATGCTGATTTTAATTGCTTTACAAAGTCCGCGATCGCTTCGACATCAGATTTGGGAATATTTAATTGTTTTGGCTAATGTGCAGCCACTCTTGAATGGCAATGATTTAAAGAAACTTGGTTACATACCAGGGCCGCAGTATCGGCAAATATTAGATGATGTAGTTGCTGCCACCTTAGATGGAGTAATTAAAGATAGGACTGAAGCTGAAGAGTTTTTAGTACAACACTATCCTAAATGAATTAGTCCTGGTCTAAATTGTATCTGGATCGATATTTAACTCGCGCAGTTTTGCTGCCAAACGTTCTGCCTTTTGTTCTGCCTGTTTTGCCGTTTCTTCAGGTGTTGGTACTAGTTGACCATCTCGTGTA
>NZ_DASQZC010000702.1:0-7743 GCF_035638895.1 Nostoc sp.
GTCTGAATCCCCATCTGATTTCCTCCCCTTGTCCCCTTGTCCCCTTGTCTCTTTCTTCAATTTACATCTTTTAGGGAATGAAACAGCCCTGCCTTTTTAAGGGGGGTTAGGGAGATCGACTCTTAACCGAGCAGTATTGAATCCCCATTCCCCAATGCAGTTGTTACCAATTACTACTTTGTGAGTCTGAGGATTGTACGAATTGACACGAAACAATGAGGCTGAAGAGTGCCAAGATCAAAAAAAGGATGCCCCAAGGATATTAAAAGTACTATGCCAGAATTACACCAATCAATTGCCCAGCATTACCACGAACGGACTAAATACAACCCTGAGACTCTCGCTTCCAAAAGTCAGCAGTTAGACTGGGCTAAACAACCAGTGCCTTTCAAAGAGTACAAAATTGGCTCTACTTTTGATCTCAAACCCTATATCCAAGAAAAAACAGAGGGATTTGCTAATAACCCAGATGCTCAATGGTGGCAAAGACTTTCACGCCTGCTGTTTCGCAGCTATGGATTGACGGCGAGAATGCCTTCTATGGGTAGCGCGGTGTATTTACGTGCTGCTCCCAGTGCAGGCGGATTATACCCGGCTGAGGTGTATGTGGTTTCCCGTGGTACGGCGTTATTGCCACCTGGTCTATATAACTACCAGTGCCGAACTCATTCTCTCATGCATTATTGGGAAAGTGATGTTTGGCAAAATCTCCAAGCAGCTTGTTTCTGGCATCCTTCCCTAGAAAATACTCAACTAGCAATTATTGTGACTGCGGTTTTCTATCGTTCTGCGTGGCGCTATGAAGATCGGGCTTATCGGCGGATTTTTCTAGATACGGGACACCTGTTGGGTAATATCGAGTTAGCTGGTGCTATTACTGACTATCGCCCCCATTTAATCGGCGGTTTTGTGGATGAATCGGTAAACGATCTGCTTTATATTGATCCGCAACAAGAAGGTGCGATCGCTGTCTTACCTCTGGCAGATTTGTTAGATGTCAATCAAAATTTACCATTGGGATGTACTGCTTTACCTTCCGCCACCGAAACCAGTTATCCCCAAATCCCCGATGGTGAATTGCTGACATATTTCCATCGACACACCCAGATCGAATCAGGTGTAACTGGCAATCTCAATCTACCAACTATCAAACAAGAAAAATCTTTGGAGGATAAATATAACTTTCCTTTCTGTTTGAAAATTCCTACCACCACTGCGCCTATAGACTGGGGAGAAAAGCTGTCAGAACTAGAAACCACTATGTATAAGCGACGCTCTACCCGCGCTTATAATGGTGATGATTTAACTTTCGATGAATTAAAAGGTTTACTTGATTTCACTTACCAACCGCAAAATTACATCGACCAAAGTTTAGATATTTCTCCAGACTACTTTGATTTGAATTTAATAGAAACATTTATTGCTGTTTCGGGAGTTAAAGGATTGGAGGCAGGTTGTTATTATTACGCACCCAAAGCCCAAGAATTACGCCAAATCCGCTTTAAAAACTTTCGGCGAGAGTTACATTTTCTCTGTTTGGGGCAAGAATTGGGGCGGGATGCAGCAGCAGTGCTTTTCCATACAGCCGATTTGAAAGCTGCGATCGCACAATATGGCGATCGCGTTTACCGTTACTTACATCTGGATGCCGGCCATTTAGGACAACGCTTGAATTTAGCAGCAATCCACCTGAATGTAGGCGTTAGTGGTATTGGTGGTTTCTTTGATGATCAAGTAAATGAAGTTTTGGGTATCCCTGCCGATGAAGCTGTTCTATATATCACTACTTTGGGACGCCCAAGATAAAAATAATCTGGAGGCGCAAAGAATGCAGAGAGTTTTTTCTGTGTTCTTTGCGTATATGTACAAGTGATCTTTACTTAGCGTAAACTATCAAACATACTTTATACTGCCAGATTCCTATGAAGATTGAACCAACAGATACCTCTATGGGAAGTCTTTTTGAGTACAGACGCTTATTTCTCATTCCTAATTATCAAAGAATCTAGATGTTGCTCTTAAGGTTTTTATCGAGAAATTATCAGCTATTCCACATTTAAATTACAAGCGAATTTAATACATCACAAAATTCGCATACTTTACAAAAAGTTAATTATATTTTTAGAGTTTTGCAAATTAAATCTGGTACTATAAAATATTTTTTTCACACAACCACTAATGCTATTTCCAGAAAATGAGAGCCAACGTTTAGAAGTACTTAATCAGTATCAAATTTTAGATACGCCATCAGAAGAAATTTTTGATGAATTAGCTCAACTAGCTGCTAACTTTTGTGAAACACCAATCACTCTTATTAGCCTAGTTGATGCAGAACGGGAATGGTTCAAGTCAAAAATTGGGGTAACTATATCGGAAGTTCCTAGAAGCATTTCCTTTGGTAATTATACTATTTTACAAAATCAAATATTAATCATCCCAGATACTTTACAAGATGAACGATTTGCGACAAACCCCCTTGTAACATCAAATCATTATTTCCGTTTTTATGCAGGTGTTCCTCTAATTACCTCTAACGGCTTTGCCTTAGGTAGTCTTTGTGTAATTGATTTTGCACCGCGAAATTTGACTGTTAAAGAGCAAGTAGCCTTACAACAGTTAGCAGGACAAGTAATTAGGTATTTAGAGTTACATCGGCCAAAAATTATTGATGATAGCCGAAGGAGTTTTAATCTTCTTTTCTCTAAAAACCCTAACCCAATGTGGGTATATAACCAGAATAATCTGCAATTTTTAGATGTAAATGAAGCTGCTGTTGTCCACTATGGCTACTCACGAGAAGAGTTCTTGCAAATGCGAATAACTGACATTCGCCCTTTAGAAAATGTGCCTATCTTCATAGAATATTTAAGAGAAAGACACTCTAACTTACATTTTTCTGGGCAATGGCAACATCGACGAAAATGTGGAGAGATTATTGATGTTGAAATTGTCACACATAAAATAGACTATGCCAGTTATAACGCTCGGTTGGTTAATATACGAGACATAACAGAACATAAACAAATCAAAAAAAGCCTTCAAGAAAGTGAAGCGAGATTTAGAGTCATTTTTGAAGCTATTCCAATTCCATTAATTATTTCGCGTGTGTCTGACAATTGGATATTATATGCTAATCCAGAGTTTATTAAAACTTTTCGATTTTCAGGAAAAGATTTCATTAATCGAGAAGTTTTAGATTTATACCATAAATCAGCCGATTTCGAGTTACTATTAGAAGCCCTGAATGAACATGGCTTTGTTCATAACTATGAACTTCAATTAAAAAGAGCAGACGGAACTTATTTTTGGGCGATCGCTTCACTACAATATTTAAATTTTAATAATGAAATAGCAATTTTAACGGTATTTTACGACATTACAAAACGCAAAAATTTAGAAACCAAACTTCAAGAGCAAAATGAGTTTTTGCAGATAGTTTTTGAAAGTATACCGTTGATGATTGCACTTTTTGATCCTAATGGTAAACTTCAATGGGTAAACCAAGAATGGGAAAGTCTTTTAGGCTGGAAATTTCAGGATTTCCAAGCTGGGGATGTCCTAGAAGCGCTATATCCAAATCCTGAATATCGACAATATGTAATTAATTTTATTCAGTCTGCACAACGCAACTGGGGTGACTTTAGAACTCAGATGCGAGATGGTCGTTTATTAGATACATCTTGGACTAATGTTACACTTTCCAACGGTCAAATTATCGGTATTGGGCAAGACATCACAGAACGTAAGCGAACTGAACTGGCTCTAAAAGCCCAAGCCGAGCGAGAACAATTGATGCGAACCGTTGCTCAACGGATTCGTCAATCTTTGAATCTCCAAGATATTCTGAATGCAACAGTTCAAGAAGTGCGAGATTTACTTGGGGTTGATCGAGTGGTAGTTTATCAGTTTAACCCAGAGATGATCGGTACAATTGTGGCGGAATCCGTGGAACCTGGATGGACTGCTTCTTTGGGGGTACAGATTCACGATACGTGTTTTCAAGCAGGCGCAGGAGTGGAGTATTATCAAAGACGTAAAAGAGCGATCGCTAATATTTATGAAGCGGGATTAACTGATTGCCATATTCGCTTGTTAGAACAGTTTGAAGTCAAAGCAAATTTAGTCGTGCCCATTTTACTAGAAGTAAGCTCTCAAAACCCAGGCTCTCACCTTTGGGGTTTAGTGATTGCTCACCAATGCTCTGGTTGGCGCGAGTGGGAAGAAAATCAATTAGATTTGTTAGATCAACTGACAGTCCAATTAGCGATCGCAATTCAACAATCGAGCATCCTTGAACAAGCTAAAACTGAACTTGTTCAAAGACAAAACGCTCAAGTCAAGTTAAAAAATGCCTTAGCTGAGAAAGAAGTTTTATTAAAAGAAGTTCATCATCGAGTCAAAAATAATTTGCAAATTGTCTCTAGTTTATTACAACTCCAGTCTCAAACACTCAAAGATCCAGAAGCCATCAAAGCTCTTCGAGAAAGTCAGAACCGGATTGAGTCAATATCTCTAATCCATAAAAATTTATATATTTCCGCTAACATTGGACAAATTGATGTTGCTGACTATATCGATAATTTGGCAGCAAGCTTACTATTTTCCTATCAAATATACCCTGGAAAAATCGCTCTCGAAACCGATATAGATTCAGTTAGCTTGAATGTTGACCAAGCTATTGCTTGCGGATTAGTTATTAACGAATTAATCTCCAATGCACTAAAGCACGCTTTTCCCAACCAAGAAGCAGGCACAATCAGTATTGCTTTACGTAATGTTGGTAATATTATCGAGATGACTATTCGAGATAATGGGATCGGTTTACCAGATAATTTAGATTGGACAACTACTGATTCTTTGGGATTGTCGTTAGTGTATGACTTGGTTACAGAACAACTAGAAGGCTGCATTACTCTAGAACGCAATCACGGAACAGTATTCAAAATTCAATTCACGCAGTTAACTTTGCATTAGTAAATATTAAATGGGCCAAGCTAGGATTTTAGTCGTTGAAGATGAAGTGATTGTGGCTAGAACTATTGCCAGCCAACTCAGACAACTAGGATACATTGTTACGGGTACAGCTTCATCTGGAAAAGTTGCCATTGCCAAGGCATCGGAAACTCAACCAGAACTAGTATTAATGGATATTATTCTTAAAGGTGAGATGGACGGTATTACTACTGCCAGTCTTATTCGTGAGCAGTTAGACGTTCCTGTAATTTTTTTAACCGCTTATGGCGACGATCATACTTTAGAAAAAGCTAAAATTACCCAACCTTTCGGATATATCGTTAAACCCTTTACTATAAAAGATTTAAAAATAGCGATCGAAATCGGTCTTCTAAAACATCAATTAGAGCGTGAACTGCGAGAAAATCGAGATCAGTTAGCAACCCTTTTAAACTCAATGAGTGATGCTGTAATCGCTACAGATGAAGCCGGAATAATGACATTTATGAATCCCGCAGCTGAGGCGTTGACTGGCTGGAAGCAAAAAGATGCTTTAGGAAATGAGGCGGCAGAGATTTTTCATATTGTCGATGAACTTACAGGAGCTACATTAGAAAACCCAGTAACAAAAGTCTTGCGAGATCAACAGGTTGTTTATTTAGGGGAATTCACATCTCTAATTACAAAAGACGGAAAAAGAGTTCCAATTGGTGATAGTGCTTCACCAATAAAACGGCGATTTGACCAGATAAATGGTGTAGTAATTGTTTTTTGGGATCTTAGCGAACGACGCCAAACAAAATTTCTAGAGCAAGCCTTGGAGAAAGAGCAAGAACTTAATCGTCTCAAGTCCTTATTTATCTCTACCGTATCTCATGAGTTCCGTAATCCTTTAACTGTTATTCAAACAGCAGTAGAACTGATAGAAATGCAAGGAGCAAATTTGACAGATGCGAAAAGAGCCATCTATTTAAAGCGAATTCAAGGTGCTGTGCAATCTTTAGAAAAACTCATGGAAGAAGTGTTGTTTATGGGTCGAGCAGAAGCAGAAAAACTTGTATATAACCCTGCTCCACTTAACTTAGAACAATTTTGTTTAGAGTTAATCGAAGATTTTTCTATTGCTGAAGATAGCCTATATGAAATTGTTTTTACCTCTCATAGCGATCGCAACAACGCTGTAATGGATGAAAGACTCTTGCATTACTTATTTGAAAATCTCCTCTCAAACGCAGTTAAATATTCTCCAGAAGGTGGCAACATTAAGTTTGATTTAATTTGCGACCCGATTGATAAAGTAGCAATCTTTTATATTCAAGATCAAGGTATAGGCATTCCTGAACCAGACCAAGCGCGACTTTTTGAGTCATTTTATCGAGCCTCAAATGTCCAATCAATTCAGGGTACTGGATTGGGGTTAGTAATTGTTAAAAGGTGCGTTGATGCTCACAGAGGTCAAATCAGCGTCACAAGTCAAGTTGGAGTCGGTAGTACATTTACAGTAATATTGCCCTTAAATCCTGAATTCTGAATTCTGAATTCTTCTTTAACTTACATCCCGATTTTTGGAATTAAGAACTTGGGTTTGGTAGTGCCGCCATTTTTCCTGCTGACGCGCTCTTTTATCCTCGGTGAGGCTATCAAAACAATAGGGACAGGAGATACCTTGTTCATACTTTGGAGACACCTTATCTGACTCAGAAATCGGATATCCACAACAGAAGCATCGCTCACAACTTCCTTCCTCCAGCCCGTGACTGACAGCTACGCGATCGTCAAAGACAAAACATTCCCCTTTCCATAAACTTTTCTGTGCTGGAACTTCCTCTAAATACTTGAGAATGCCGCCCTTGAGATGATAAACTTCTGCAAAGCCTTGAGCAAGCATGAAGGATGAAGCTTTTTCACAGCGAATGCCACCCGTACAAAACAGAGCAACTTTTTTGTGTTTAGTTGGGTCGAGGTGCTGTAGCACATAATCGGGGAATTCTCGGAATGAGCCAGTTTGGGGATTTTCTGCTCTTTGGAAAGTACCGATATTCACCTCATAATCATTGCGGGTGTCAATCACGGTTACTTCTGGATCGCAAATCAAATCATTCCATTCTTGGGGACTGACATAAGTGCCAACTTGCTCATTTGGGTCAATTTCAGGCAATCCCAAAGTAACAATTTCAGGCTTCAACCGCACCTTCATCCGCTCAAAGGGGGGGATTTCGGTATAGGACTCTTTATATTCTAGGTCTGCTAGACGAGGGTCAGTACGCAGAAACCAAAGAACAGAATCAATTGCCTGACGCGAACCGGCAATTGTACCGTTAATGCCTTCTTGTGCCAGCAAAATTGTCCCCTTCACACCTTGCGTTTGGCAGTAAGACAGCAGAGGCTCTTGTTTCTCGGCAAAGTCTGGCAGCTTGACAAATTTATACAGTGCTGCAACAACTTGGATATTTTCTGGCTTCATCCCTTTGGTAATGGAACAATATAAGTTACAATAACGACTGACAATCAAACTTACCTACTATTTTAAATTTATGGGGGTTTAGCTCAGTTGGTAGAGCGCCTGCTTTGCAAGCAGGATGTCAGCGGTTCGAGTCCGCTAACCTCCATTGGATATAATTTATCTTAATTTGCGATCGCTGAACAACAATACACGCTTTCTCTAATTCCTCAAATGGAAGCGATTTACTTTTGTCCAGACATGAAAGGGTATATTTGTTGGAAAGTCGATAGAGATAATGTAGAAAAAATAGAAGATAATACCGAAGCTGAAACACATTTTTATGCTAT
>NZ_DASQZC010000703.1:0-18605 GCF_035638895.1 Nostoc sp.
TGGACAATATCGCTAGTGGTGCTAAAGCGCAAGTCATAAAGCGGATTCCAACTAGCACGATTTACTATGTAGGATACCTCTAATTCAAACTTACCTTCACCTGCAACTTCAACTCCTACAACTAAGCTAAAACTCTCTTTAGGATGGGGTGTTTGGATTATTTGCAATGAGGTGTGGAGTGCTTGCAGTTGTTTGTCTAATTCCTGCTGTTGGGTTATGCACTCTCCAGATGCGATCGCATACTCACTATACTGGCTTCCAAGAAAGTTCAAAAAATCTAAAGTTTCGCTCAGGCTAAGATTTTTCCGAGACAAACTCTGTGCAAAGGGTTCCTCTGTTTTTTCACGCAACCCGTCGATAAAACTAGACTGCAATGCTAAAGCATCGACTTGGGCTTGCAGGTGACGTTTTTCTGCTTCTAACTGCTGAATTTGCCTTGTCAAATGTGCTACTCGTTCCGCTACAGGTTCAGTGGTGTAGATGCGATCGCTACTTACTCCCACCAAGCGCACCCCTACCGTCCCTGTACCACTAACCCTGACAGACTCAGTTTCTAGAGTCTCTGGCACTGGGGTAATTACTAATTCCTGTTCAATTCCTGTTAAATTAACTACACCCCGCCGTGTAACTAATGCTCTGTCAGCGTACACTGTAACAGCTACAATCTCGCTTTGTACTGTTTTGCGCCAAGACGGTATTTCCGGGTTAACCACTACCAGTTTTCCCCCATTTTTAATTGATTCTGCTGGTTAATTGTCAATGCTTCTTGGTCTAACAGTCAACCCCTTTAGGTAACTTCGTAATTACGAATTATTTTACCCGTGAGTTGCTTCAAGCGTAGTGGAAGCAGGATCAGCGTTTTGCTTGACAAAATCTTTTGCAGCAGCTAGTAGATACTCATAATAGGCACGAGCGACGATAGATAGCTGCTTGCCTGCTGGGTAAACCATGTACCAATTTCGCTGAATGGGAAAGTGTTGGACATCTAAAATGCTAAACTCTGAGGCGTCTAATAGTAAGGTATGGCGGGATAAAACCGAAATTCCTAAACCACCTGCGATCGCTTGCTTAATCGCTTCGTTACTTCCCAATTCTAGCTTGACTTTTACTGTTACCCCTTGTTCTTCAAATAGACTTTGGACAGCGCGACGAGTTCCTGAACCTGGTTCCCGCATAATAAAGGGTTCGTTAGACAGGCGTTGGATCGGAATATTTTTTTCTTTGGATAACGGATGATTAATTGGTGCAAAAACTATCAAAGGGTTTTCTAAAAATGGTTCACAAGTCACATCCATATTGTCTGGAACTTGGCTCATGATATATAAGTCGTCCAGATTACTACTCATCCGTTCCAAGATTTGTTCGTGATTTGTTACTTGCAGAGAAATATCAATCCCTGGATAAAGTTCACAAAACGGCCCTAACAAACGTGGAATAAAATATTTTGCTGTTGTAATTACTGCCAAACGTAATTGTCCTTGTTTTAGCCCTTTTAAATCTGCTACCTTCATTTCATACTGGGCTATATTTTCAAAAATCTGCCGACAAGTAGCAAATAATTCTCGTCCTGCCTCGGTGAGATACAACCGCTTTCCCACTTGCTCAAATAATGGCAACCCTACCGATTTTGTAAGTTGCTTAATCTGCATCGAAACGGTAGGTTGAGTGAGAAACAATTCCTCAGCAGCGCGAGTAAAGCTACTGTGCCGTGCTGCCGCCTCGAATACCTTTAACTGGTGCAGCGTCGCTTGCTTCAAAGATGGTTCTCCTGTAAATAGCTATTCATCGATATAAAACTAGATTACTAAACACTTGCCAATGCTATTGCAATGCTCATAGAAAACTATGAGTTTTATATATTATAGACAAAACTCTATTACTTCTATTAAAACAAAGGTATTTTATTTATGGATTTAAGAAGCTATTATCAGAACAACAAGAAAAGCGTAAGATTCCTTCCACTTCCCGATGAATGATGATTTTCCCAAATTTATCTATCATCATTCATCATTCCATAATTCTTCTGCAATTTTTGTCGGGAGCTTGGTTAAATCTGGTAATCTTAGTACTTCAATTTCGGCAACTTGTTCTTTAATATTCACTGGTAAGTTTAACGGTTCGCGTTCTTCTATCCAGCAGCTTGCTAATGGTAAGGTTTGCTCCATTTCATCTAGTGGTCGGGGAATTACCATTACTGCATTTAATTCCCCAATACGTTCTGCCTCAAACATTCCCGCTTCCACTGCTACTGCCACATTTGCTACGGAACCCCGAATAATAGCTGTACACAAACCCCCACCAATTTTTTCATAGGCTGCTAAATGAACATCAGCAGCTTTAAGCATGGCATCACATGCTCCTACCATCGCTGGAAATCCTCGCGTTTCTACCAAACCAATTGCTTGATTACTCAGACGGCTGTAATTCCCCTCTTCCATCAATTTAGTAAAACGGGTTGTGATAGGAAGTACTATATCTAGGTTGGGATAAGGTCGGGGAATAACCAAGCTAGAAACCAACTGACCAAACTGTTCAGCCGTTTGGACACCAGATTCTACAGCAAGACGCACGTCAGCAATTCCACCCCGGATGATCGCAGTACAATGCCCGCCACCAATTTTTTCATACCCAATTAGGTGAACTCCTGCTGACTTTAGCATCATATCCGCCGTCCCAACTATTGCTGGAAAGCTGCGGGTAGAAACTAAACCCAAAGCAGTGTCCTGAAAGGTTTCTTGACTACTTGCTCCATGCATGGTATTTACAGACCGTTGATTAGATGTTTCCATTATGAATCCCAGATAATCACAAAGCCCACAACTTACAATTAACACTTACTCAGACTAATCGTCAGAGTTTGGGTCGCTCAAAGATTGTCTATGGGGAAACAATGTAGTCAGCAGTCTGTTTATGCTCCCTTGCCCATAAATCTGAGTCCCGAAACCGTTAGCGGATTCTGTGGTTAGCTGATTGGGGCCTGAGTCATTTTCTGTAGACTCTTGGGCAGATTGTTGCAAGGTGGAGTCAGCATCATTGGCGGGTTCCTCTACGGGAGGAGGCTGGCTTTCTGGAGTGGCGGGAGATTTAAAATAAGAATTCGACTTATTTTGTTTGAAATCCATAAAAGCCTTAGTTGAGGAAATTTCTTTTTCCTTAAGTCCTCCTGAGCCATTTTCCTCTTCTTTCTGCGGTGCTGCACTTGTAGAAGCTGGGTTCTTCGTAGATGGTTGTGGTTCTTTTGTTTGGGCAATTCGCCGACTGGTGTCTCCTAAAATTGAACCAGGTGCAATTACTTGTCCAGCTTCAACTGAACAGTTAAAAACTGTTGTCGCCGAACCAATGCAAGCATTTGCTCCAATTTTGCCTTTGCCAACCATCAAAAAACCGGCTCCCAAGTTTGCGCCTGCTTCTACCTCTAGAGTTCCTTCATGGACTTGGAGAATTGCTCCCATCCCAATACAGACCCCTGGCCCAATGATGATCTTGCTGTTTACAGCCGCTTGGAGGATCACCCCAGGTGCAAGTACTGCGCTTGGATGAATAGTTACCTCACCACTAATGTAAGAATCAAAGTTATTGCTGAGGCGCAGTAGCGGCACAGACATGGAAATTTTAACCTCGGAAGCCGGAGTGGGGAATGGAGATGAGGGGGCAGGGGAGGCAGGGGAGGCAGGGGAGGCAGGGGAGGCAGGGGAAGAAGAATCGATTTATTGATTATCTACCAATGACCAATGCCCCATTCCCCACTCCCCACTCCCTACTATGCCTACTATGGTCTTTGGATAATCGTTTCTAATACCCGACGCTTGGCTTTGGGGTCAATACCAATTAGGCGCACATATTCCCCTTGGTATTCGCCAAGGTGCCCTTCTACGGCTGCGATCGCTTCTCTTTCTGAGGAGGCTTGAATCTGACCGGTACTAGTCCAAGACCCTGTACGGAACCGCCGTTGGTCTACGTGTTCAAGGCTAATTTTAGAGCCGCCAGCTAATAATTGTCGGAGCTGGTCTACAACTTCACTACTCAAGCGGGTACTGGTAGCTGTTGCTGTTGCAGAAGGCGCACTGCTACTGCTAGTAAATGATTTCGGACTGCCGCCAGAAGAAGCTACTTGACCATTTGGACGTTGGATAATCGTTTCTAATACCCGACGTTTGGCTTTGGGGTCAATACCAATTAAGCGTACATATTCCCCTTGGTATTCGCCAAGGTGTCCTTCTATAGCTGCGATCGCCTCTCTTTCCGAAGAGGCTTGAATCTGACCGGTACTAGTCCAGGAACCTGTACGGAACCGTCGTTCGTCTACGTGTTCAAGGCTAATCTTATACCCACCAGCCAATAATTGCCGGAGTTGGTCTACTACTTCTGTACTCAAACGGTTGCTGGTAGCTGTTGCCGTAGCATTAGCAGAGGTTCCAGTGCTAGTAAATGATTTCTGACCACCAGAGGTGGCTACTTGACCATTTGGACGTTGGATAATTGTTTCTAATACCCGCCGTTTAGCTTTGGTATCAATGCCTATTAAACGCACATACTCGCCTTGATGGCTTTCTATACATTCTTCTAAGCCGGAAATTACTTGATTTATAGAAGTTGCTTCAATTGGCTTACAGCTAGTCCAGGAACCAGTACGGAAACGGCGTTCGTCTACGTGTTCCATGCCAATTTTGTAACCACCTGCCAAAAGTTGGCGGATTTGCTCTACAGTTTCGCCATTGACTTTGCCACTGCTAGAGCCGTTACTATTACCATTACCATTACTGCTGTAGCTGCCATTGCTATGACTACTAGCCGGAGCCTTAAAATTGGTAGCTGGTTTAAAATCACCATCCGGGCGTTGGATGATGTTCTCTAACACACGTCGTCTATCTTTATCAATACCAAACAGGCGGACATACTCGCCGCTATGTTCGCTGACACAGCTTTCTAATGCTGCGATCGCTTCACCGATGGATCTCGGCTCAATTGGTTGACAACTAGTCCAAGAACCCGTGCGGAACCGTCTTTGGTCTACGTGTTCTGTACCAATCTTATACCCTTGTTCCAATAGATAGCGCAACTGCTCTATTGTTTCTGCACCCAAGCTATTGCTCGCCACTTCACTACTCCTATCTAGCTCTAAAACAGTAACACCATTACC
This sequence comes from Nostoc sp., assembly GCF_035638895.1. Classification (GTDB taxonomy): domain Bacteria; phylum Cyanobacteriota; class Cyanobacteriia; order Cyanobacteriales; family Nostocaceae; genus Nostoc. Next base: position 5,141 of record NZ_DASQZC010000703.1, read on the forward strand.
CTTATAAGATTTAGTATTCTCATCCCGAATTGGTGCAATACATTTGCTATCCGCAGCACAAAGATAACCAGTTCGCAGCGCCTGATTAATCCCAACCACATGATGAGCAAAGTCCTTATCGTTATCTTGCACATCTGGCAAGCGGTCAGCTTGCTGCTGATTGGTAATGATCGCTCCCGAAGGTACATACTTACCTGCCGGAATTTCTACGTCTTGAATCAAAGTGTGCATCATCACGATGCAACCTGCACCCACCCTGGCATTAAACACCGTAGAGCGAAAGCCAATGAAGGAATTATCCCCTACATAAGCTGGGCCGTGAATTAGAGCCATGTGGGTAATGCAACTGTTTTTACCTACCCACACCGAGTATTTATTTTGATCATCGCCAATTACTCGACCTTGCTCCAACCCATGAATCACAACACCATCTTGAATATTAGTGTTTTCACCAATATAAAAAGGTGTGCCTTCATCCGCTCTAATCGTAGTTCCCGGAGCAACGATTACATTTGCACCTATATGTACATCTCCAATCAGATTGGAGAACGGATGCACAAAGGCTGTTTCATGGATTTGGGCTTCAGCTAAATTCCTCGACCACGGGGTTGGAGGTGCCGCCGTGCTGCGGACTGCCATTTCGAGATTCCTCCTCTATTGTCATTTGTCATTTGTCATTTGTCCTTTGTCATTTGCCTTTTGTTGAGAGCTAATACTTCGGCTTCGCTCAGTACAAGTGATTAATGACTAAATGACTAATGACTTATCGATATTGATCTTTTTTGCTGTAAATTAGGCGATCTTCAACGTGAATAGTATCTATAATCGCTACTACCACTGCATCTAATGGCCGCTGTTCATTGCCAATAATTTGACGAGCGGCACTGCCACGACTGACAAGTACCCACTCATCGACTCCTGCTCCCACAGTATCTGCTGCTACCTCGTATTGGGGCAGGATGTTTCCGTCTTCATCCACTAATTGTAACAACAGTAGTTTCACACCCCGAAGACTTGGATCTTTTTGGGTGCTAACTACTGTGCCGCGAACTTTGGCGACTTGCATTCTTTAATTACGGTCTTCTACCGAAAGGACGAATTGCATTCACATTTTCCCGGAATTGCTCTACATCTTCGGTATAACGAATTGGTAGGACGTATTCTAAGTTTTCGTGAGGACGGGCAATGATGTGAGTAGACAGCACTTGTCCGCCGTTGACTCGCTTAACTGATTCAACACCAGCGCCTACGGAAGCTTGCACTTCTGACACATCACCCCGAACAATTACGGTAACTCGACCACTGCCGATTTTTTCATAGCCCACTAGAGTAACACGGGCAGCTTTCACCATTGCATCAGCAGCTTCCACTACTGCTGGAAAGCCTAGCGTTTCTACCATTCCTACTGCAATTGACATTAGATTTTAATCCCTATTTAAAGTTTTTAGCCTTGGACACAAGAAAACGATGCTCAAAAAGGTTTTGAGTCTTAATTACTTTATTTAAACAGCTTTTAGGTACGGAACTGTTCCACAGCTTCTGTGTAACGTATCGGCAATACGTATTCTAGGTTTTCGTGAGGACGAGCAATAATGTGAGTGGATAACACTTCACCACCAAAGACTCTTTTCGCCGCTTCAACCCCAGCAGCTACGGAAGCTTGTACTTCCGATACATCTCCCCTAACTATCACGGTGACGCGAGCGCTACCAATTTTTTCATACCCTACTAAAGTCACACGGGCGGCTTTCACCATCGCATCAGCAGCTTCCACTACTGCTGGAAAGCCCTTCGTTTCAATCATCCCAACTGCAATTGGCATCGCAGAACTCCTACAATATTAATCCAATCTGTACTGTCGCTTAAAATTTTTGACGGGGAGAGCTTGATCTTAATAGCTAAGAAAACACTTCCAAATTAAGCATAGGAAAGGTTGGCCTTTCTGGCAATATAAATTACTATAATAGTTTATGATAAGAAAGTTTTAAAAAACTTAACAAAAGTTTATCTGTCCTCCTGAGCAATTAAAGTTCACTGATTCCTAGAGTAGCCATTTATGCTTTATAATTTCTTTATCACATTTACAAAACGACATTCATAACCAAGGGTAATTTTATCTGGGGAGGGACGACAAGCTGCTATACGTTATGCTGTGTCTAGGTTATGCCAATTTTTGCTATATATACAAGGACTAAGTGAAAAATATATAATTTTTCCAAATATATCCTATAAAGTAGTTTGTTCAGAGTAGAAATAAAAATGTAAAAACAAAGGTGAGGTTAAAGCATTTACTTGCTTTAACGTATGTAAAGTTATATTTTATCAAACTTTAATAGGGTAAATAAAAGTAAAAATACTTATAAGAATCTAATTTAAACAAAAGTAAAAAAATATTGATATTTCTACTAAATTAATTTTGTAAAATAAATAATTGTATAAAAGCTTTTTTAAAATTAAGGCTGAATCGTCAAGGTGAATTTAAATGGATCAATTTCTATTTTCAACAAGTTGGTTTGTGCCTTTATATAGCTTATTAGGCGCAATTTTGACGTTGCCGTGGGGAATAGGAATAATTCAGCGAACGGGGCCAAGACCTGCGGCATACATAAACTTGTTGACGAGTGTTTTGGCTTTTGCCCATAGCCTGTTTGTATTTAACATTATCTGGGATAGAGAACCAGAAAAGTTACTGGTGACGTGGTTTAAAGCTGCTGATTTAGACTTATCTTTTGCCTTGGAACTTTCGGCAGTCAGCATTGGGGCAACAGTTTTAATTACAGGGTTAAGCTTACTTGCACAAGTTTACGCTCTGGGTTACATGGAAAAAGACTGGTCGTTGGCGCGTTTTTTTTCGCTGCTGGGATTTTTTGAAGCAGCGCTGAGTGCTTTAGCAATCAGTGATTCTTTGTTTTTCAGCTATGGGCTTTTGGAAGTACTGACGCTTTCGACTTACTTGCTGGTGGGATTCTGGTATGCTCAACCGCTAGTAGTTACAGCAGCGCGGGATGCGTTTTTAACCAAACGGGTGGGAGACTTGTTGCTGCTGATGGGAGTGGTGACGCTTTCCACCTTAGCCGGCAGTTTGAACTTTTCAGATTTATATGAGTGGGCGCAAACAGCTAATTTAAGCCCAATGACATCAACATTGCTGGGGTTAGCGTTAATTGCTGGGCCTGCTGGTAAATGCGCCCAATTTCCCCTGCATCTTTGGTTGGATGAGGCAATGGAAGGGCCCAACCCCGCCTCGGTAATGAGAAACTCACTAGTCGTAGCTGGTGGTGCTTATTTGCTGTATAAACTTCAACCATTGTTAGCCCTGTCGCCACTTGCCTTGAATGTATTAGTAGTAATGGGAACGGTGACGGCAATTGGGGCGACATTAGTTTCCATAGCTCAAATTGACATTAAGCGATCGCTATCTCATTCTACCAGTGCATACATGGGGTTAGTGTTTTTGGCAGTGGGGTTGCAGCAAGGGGGTGTGGCCCTAATGTTGCTCTTAACTCATGCGATCGCTAAAGCATTATTATTCATGAGTTCCGGTTCAGTAATCTTAACTACCCAAAGCCAAGACTTAACAGAAATGGGCGGACTGTGGTCAAGAATGCCAGCTACAACTACTGCCTTTGTTGTCGGTTCAGCAGGGATGGTAACACTGCTACCATTAGGAAGCTTTTGGGCAATGTTAGCATGGGCTGACGGTTTTGTAAATATTAGCCCTTGGGTAATTGGGGTTTTATTATTGGTTAATGGCTTAACAGCATTAAACTTGACCAGAGTATTCAGATTAGTCTTCTGGGGGAAACCGCAGCAGAAAACCCGTCGCACCCCAGAAGTTGGTTGGCAGATGGCCTTACCAATGGTGATTCTTACAGTCTTGACTCTGCTTGTACCTTTGATGCTACAGCAATGGTACTTGCTACCAGATTGGGAAAGTATTAATTGGTATGTGGCGTTAGCGTTGTTTACTTCTACCGTCGTGGGGGTAGGTGTAGGATCTACAGTTCATCTACACAAAGCTTGGTCAAGATCCAGAATCTTGGCGTGGAGATTTGTGCAGGACTTGTTAGGTTATGATTTTTATATTGACCGAGTTTATCGGATAACGGTAGTGGGTGCAGTCGCACTGCTATCTAAAATTTCTGCTTGGAGCGATCGCTATTTAGTCGATGGTCTAGTTAACTTGGTTGGGTTTGCGACAATTTTCGGTGGACAAACTTTAAAGTACAGTATTTCTGGGCAATCTCAGGGTTATATGTTGACTATCTTAGCTGTCGTTAGCGTCCTGGGTTTCTTCATCAGCTGGTCATCTGGTTTACTAGATAAATTACCTTTTTAACTGAGTTAGGAGTTAGCAGTTAGGAGTTAGGAGTTAAAAGTTTTTACTCTCCCCCTGCTTCCCCTGCTTCCCCTGCTCCCCCTGCCCCCCTGCTTCCCTTACCTGAATTCCGTCTATGCTTAGTGTTTTAATTCTAGTGCTGTTAATCGGCGCAGCTTTAATTGGTTTCTCGCCCTCTGGCATCAGTGGTAAATTCGCCCGTGGGGTGGCTTTGGTCTTTGCCAGTATCGCTTTTTTGTGGACAATCATACTAGCAATTCAGTTCCATCCAGGAGAAATCACTCAACAGTTTGCCGAGTCTCTCCCTTGGATAGATGTCTTAGGCTTGAACTATAATTTGGGAATAGATGGTTTATCTTTGCCACTGCTGGTTTTAAATGGATTGTTAACTTGCATTGCCATTTACAGCAGCGATGAATCCCTTCAGCGTCCTAAATTTTATTACTCTTTGATACTATTATTAAGCGCTGGAGTGACTGGAGCTTTTCTGGCACAGGATTTACTGCTATTTTTCTTGTTTTACGAATTGGAACTAATTCCGCTATATCTGTTGATAGCCATTTGGGGCGGGGAAAAGCGGGGTTATGCTGCAACAAAATTTCTCATTTATACTGCCGTTTCGGGAATCTTGATTTTGGCAAGTTTTCTCGGCATGGTTTGGCTGAGTGGTTCCTCTAGCTTTGCACTAGCAACCTTGAACCCTACGACTCTACCTCTAGCGACACAGCTTTTACTGCTAGGGGGAATTTTGGTAGGTTTCGGGATTAAAATTCCTTTGGTTCCCTTCCATACTTGGTTGCCAGATGCTCACGTTGAAGCTTCCACACCAATTTCTGTGCTGTTGGCTGGAGTGTTGTTGAAGTTAGGAACTTATGGCTTACTGCGGTTTGGCATGAACTTGTTACCAGAAGCATGGGCTTATGTGGCTCCTTGGTTAGCGACTTGGGCAGTAGTTAGTGTACTGTATGGTGCATCCTGCGCGATCGCTCAAACCGATATGAAGAAAATGGTGGCTTATAGTTCCATTGGACACATGGGCTATGTACTTTTAGCGGCGGCGGCTTCCACACCATTAAGCGTGTTGGGTGCTGTGATGCAGATGATTAGCCACGGCTTGATTTCCGCCATGCTGTTTTTACTGGTAGGGGTTGTGTACAAAAAAGCCGGAACCCGTGATTTAGCAGTCCTTGGAGGACTTCTAAACCCGGAACGCGGTATGCCTGTAATTGGTAGCTTGATTGTTGTGGGGGCCATGGCCAGCGCTGGGATACCGGGAATGCTGGGGTTTATTTCCGAATTCATCGTTTTTCGAGGGAGTTTCCCAGTTTTTCCAGTGCAAACGTTGCTATCAATGATTGGTACAGGCTTAACTGCGGTTTACTTCCTAATACTTCTCAACCGTGCCTTTTTTGGACGCTTGTCTGCACAAGTTACTAACTTACCACGGGTGTATTGGAGCGATCGCGCCCCAGCTGCAATTTTAGGTGTGCTGATTGTGATTTTCGGTATTCAACCTGGTTGGTTAGCACGCTGGACTGAACCAACAATTACAGCAATGGTAAATAGCCAAAACGTAGCAGTAGCAGTGTCCTTGGATAAAGTGGGGAATGGGGATTAGGGAATGGGGAAGAAGCAAGGGAGGACGGAGCAAGGCAGAAGAGTTTCCCTTGAGCAAGAGCAGCACCCCGCTGCTGGAGCCTTTTTCCAATACCCAATGCCCAATGCCCTAATTCCTATTCTTTTTGAAGAGATATAGGACTCGTATTTGATTTTTTTCAAAAATCAGTACACCCCGAAAAGGCTTCTTCCCTACTCACTACCTACACAAATAATTTCAAAAATAAAAGCGGATTACTATAGCAATGGTAACTATTAAAAAGAAAGCGACTCACAATCCCTTAGCTGAGTATATTGAACGTTTGCAAAAAGGAGAGGCATTACTTCCCGATAATCCAGAAAATGTGCTGGAAGTTGTTGGTATTCTTAAAAGTTATGGCGTAGTTTTAGATGCCTATTCAAAAAATCTTAATTATATTGCCGAGCATCAGTTTTTAATATTTTTCCCATTTTTTAAATACTTTAATGGAGAGGTTTCTTTTCAGAAATTACTTCGTCACTGGTGGCATAATCGAATTAATTTTGAATATGCCGAATATTGCATGAAAGCCATGATGTGGCATGGTGGCGGTGGACTAGATAGCTATTTAGATACAGAAGAATTTGAAGAAAGAGCGCAAGTCGTTATCGCTGCAAAATTTAAAAATAATCCCTTAATTTCCGGTATTAACCAACTGTTTCCAGATTTCTTAACAGAAAACTTGCGTGTCTCTGCTTACTACACTGGTTTAGGTCAATTCTGGCGAGTCATGGCTGATATGTTCCTCAACTTATCAGACCGCTACGACCAAGGCGAAATTAAATCGATTCCCGAAGTTGTAGAACACATTAAATCAGGGTTAGTGGCAAATGCATCAAACCCAATTACCTACGCCGTCAAAATTCGAGGTGAGGTCTATGAAATCATTCCCAAAAGCGTTGGTTTGACCTTCTTAGCAGATACAGCAATACCTTATGTAGAAGCAGTATTTTTCCGGGGAACTCCTTTCCACGGTACAGTTTCATACAATGCCCAAGGTTATCAAATTCCCCCAGATCAAACTCGATTTGAATATGGCGCATTGTATGCCGATCCTTTACCTATTGGCGGCGCGGGTATTCCTCCCACCTTGTTGATGCAGGATATGCGTCATTATCTTCCAAAGTATTTGCACGAAATTTATCGTCGCAGCCTTCGGGGTGAAGATGATTTGCGGGTACAAATTTGCATGAGTTTCCAAAAATCGATGTTTTGCGTGACAACAGCAACGATTTTGGGGCTGATGCCTTATCCTTTGGACACTAAAGATCCAAATGAGGAAAAAGGTAATCGAGTTTATTTAGAAAAGTGGATGAGTCGGTTAAAAACTTCGCGGTTGCTAGATATCAATAAATAACTGAATTTATACAGAGAAATTTCAGATGCTTCTCAATCGCTATAAAAATTTTTACCTAATTCAGCAACTTGATCCAGTGCAAGATCATTGCCGGATTTATAACTTAAATTAATGGCTATGAGTTTCCTTGGGATATGACGCGATCGCTCGAAGTTGCTTTGATGCGAACTTATTGCGTTCCTAGTATTTCTAGATTGCTGAATCAAACAGGAGAATTTACCCATTGTCCGCAAAAACGCTACGATGATACTTCAATAATTGTTGGAGAGATGATTAAGTGGGGCTATGATAGCGATGTCTGACGAAAAGCCGCTTTGCGTCTACGCGGCAAAGAAGCCCTGCAACGCATGAATGCACTTCACGGACGCTTCAAGATTGACAACGGTGATTTCCTGTAGACATCTCCGAAAACTGCCCAAGTATCTCTATGACTAACTTATAGGGTGCGATCGCCAGTGAGAGCAATCAGCTAGTTTCGACGAGAGAATAGGAGTTTGAGATGTTTGTTGTTAATAATGCGACAAAAAAACGTGGCTATATGCATTCATTTTCTCTCAGGTAAATGCGTATATTTCTGCTGGTAATACAAGTGCCCCAATTCGTAATCTTAACTACTCCACAAATTGTCAAAATTACTTGTTCATACTTTTTAGGATTTAACCTAAATCTTTTTTCTTTTAGAATCAGGCTCGTTCCTACCAAGACAGGAGGCGTGATCATAAGTTGGTGCTAAATAAATCTTCTCTTGTAATAACTTTATCTATGCTTAAGTAACAATCAATGGTTAATCTTAGCTTGCTGCCATAGAGTATCAACAGTTACAAACTCATAGCCTTGTTGCAGCAGTTGCGGAATGAGGATTTGAATTGTGGCAGCAACATCTTGTCCACCGCAAGCACCATCATGTAAAACAATCAGCGAACCATTTTTGACCTGCTGCATAATTCGCTCTACCACGGTGGTTACACCTGGTCGTACCCAGTCTTCTGGTACAACACTCCACATTACCGGACGGTAATTCCACTGAGAGAATAGTTTTAAAGTAGCAGGCGTAAATAAACCATTGGGGGGGCGGACATCTCGCACTTGTTCAGGTTGGAGGTTGCAGGCATTGTAGATGGCAACTTGGGTTTTTTCTAAACTGTCCTTTAGGTCATTTGGAGAAAGCATGGCAAAAGAGCGATGATCGTAGCCATGCAATCCGATCCAGTGTCCGCGATCGCTAATGGCTTTGGCAATGGCTGGTGAACGGTTGACGCAAACACCCAACCAAAAAAAACTCGCTGTAATCTTATAACGGTCTAACACTGCCAATACTTCCGGTGTGTATTGAGGATGAGGCCCATCATCAAAAGTTAGGGCGATCGCTTTAGTATGGGGATTTCCAGCCCAAAGGCAGTTGGGAAAACTCGGCTGGAGAATGCGGTAGAAAATTGGGAACAGGGGAGCTAGTTGCATAAAGTTTTTTCTTTTTTGCGTAATCTTGCATAAATACACTGATTACTTAATGTTGATAACTGTTAAACCTGGGAACCATAGCTTAATTCGCTTATATCTAGAACTTACTGTATAAACAGAGAGTTCCAGGTATAAGCCCTCCTTATAGTTTCAACCATCAGAGCGATCGCTTGGGTATGGCAATCACTACTCCAAAATTATATTTTGTAAAAAATCTCTAAGAGCAATACTTTTTGACCTAGCACTCATCTAAATTGATGATAAATCTACGAATAAACACTGCATGAAAAGTTAATGTTGTTCAAAGATATACGAGATTATCAAATTTCCTTTCTGGGCTTGTTCCTAGTCGTGGGAATCAGTACACGAGACTGGACATTGCGACCAGATTTGATTGGGGTATTAATCGCTACTTGTCTATTAACCCAATCGATATTGTCATTTGTCATTAGTCATTGGTCATTGGCAAATAACATAGACGCCCCAGAGGCTTCCCTCAGGGTAGGACAAGTTACGAATCTTCGCAGTGCTTTAATTACCTCATTGGGACTCAGTTTACTGTTGCGGGCTGATCACTGGACGACAATGGTAATAGCTGCAACAAGTGCGATCGCCAGTAAATTTCTCTTTAAATTCGGTGATAAGCATTTCTTCAACCCTGCTAATTTTGGCATCATTTCCGCCTTGGTTCTCACCTCCGATGCTTGGGTTTCGCCGGGACAATGGGGTGAAGAATGGTGGTATGCGCTGTTATTTGCCGGGACTGGCGGCATGGTTTTGCAGCGCATTGGTCGCTGGGACACCACAGCCGCTTTTTTGGGTAGCTATTCCTTGCTAGAAGCGATTCGCAATCTCTGGCTGGGTTGGACTTGGGATGTTTACTGGCATCGGTTGATGAGCGGCTCGTTGTTGTTGTTCGCTTTATTTATGATTACAGATCCGCGATCGATTCCCAATTCGAGAATTGGGCGGGTAGTTTGGGCAGCTTGCATCGCTGGATTAACTTTCATCCTGCGGAATTATTTCTTTATTCCCACCGCAGTCTTCTGGGCACTATTTATCCTTGCTCCATTGAGTATTCTGCTAGATATTTTCTGGTTAGCTCCACGATTTTCTTGGCAAAGGGGAGATGAGGGAGCAGAGGGAGCAGGGGGAGAACTTTTACTCAGCACTCCTAACTCCTAATTCTTGTACAGACGCGATTAATCGCGTCTCTCCTAAATCAGCACTTAATTTTAATATAGAGGTATAAAAAATGAAGATTTTTCGCTTTTTAACGCCATTACTGTTGACAATTGTGGCTGTATTTTGCTTTGCACCCGCAGCTTGGGCATTTTGTGGATTTTATGTAGCTAAAGCTGATACGAAGCTGTATAACAAAGCTTCTCAGGTGGTGATAGCACGGAATGGCGATCGCACCGTCTTGACGATGGCAAACGACTTTCAAGGCGAAGTCAAAGATTTTGCAATAGTAGTACCAGTGCCAACAGTGCTGCAAAAAGACCAAGTTCGCGTTGCCCTACCCAACATTATCGAGCGCCTAGATGCTTTTAGTGCGCCGCGATTGGTGGAATATTTTGACCCAGATCCTTGTGCCCCACTACCACTATTTTCAAGAAACATTCTAAATTTCTCAGCAGCACCAGTAAATGGTAGTGTGGAATTGCGGAGAACCGATCGCGATTTGGGTGTAACGGTTGAAGCGAGTTTCAACGTGGACGAATACGACATCGTAATCCTCAGTGCTAAAGAATCTGGGGGACTGGAAACTTGGCTGACACAAAATGGTTACAAAATACCTCAAGGGGCAAAACAGTTACTTCAGCCATATATTCGTTCCTCAATGAAATTCTTTGTTGCCAAAGTCAACTTGGATAAATTCGAGGAATCTGGCTACCAACTTTTGCGTCCGCTACAAATTTCCTATCAATCACCCAAGTTCATGCTGCCAATTCGTTTAGGCATGGTAAATGCTAAGACAGAGCAGGATTTAATTGTCTATATCCTCTCGCCCCAAGGAGAAGCACAACTCACTAACTATCGGACGGTGAAAATCCCCTCCAACGTCAATCTTCCCGTATTTATCAAAAATGAATTTGGTGAATTCTACAAATCCCTTTTCCAAACCGCTTACACCAAAGAAGGCAAGAGAGTTGGTTTTTTGGAATACGCTTGGGATATGGGTAGTTGCGATCCTTGTGCTGCCGATCCCCTTACCCAAGAAGAACTCAAGGAAGCAGGCGTATTTTGGCTAAATGATAATTCTCTAAGTAAGCAAACTAAGATTACACCAATCCCCAGGTTTGCTCCTCCCGCTTTTAACACTAACGTCTTCATCTCCCGTCTGCATGTCCGCTACACCCGCGACACATTCCCGGAAGACTTGATATTCCTATCAACTGCCAACCGTGAATTATTCCAAGGGCGTTATGTTTTGCAATATCCATTTGAAGGGGAACTGAAGTGTGAAGCAGGTAAAAAATACAAACAGTCTTTGCCCAAGCGTTTTGAAGCAGAAGCGCAGACTTTAGCTAGGTTAACCAACGGGAATATCCAAGATATTCGCAAAAAAATGAAGCTGAGTGTCGGAAATCTTACATATTCCTTGTGGGAAAGTTTCTTGTATAACATTGGATTAAATTGAGGCAAGTGGGAAGTAGGGGAACAAGGTGGCTTGAGGAGAACTTGCAATACATCTTTCTCCTTGTCCCCAATTCTCCTTGTCCTCTTCGCCATGCTCAATAACTAAAAATCTTGACGAAAATTTTTTAGACTGTTGTTATACGCAATACTAAGATATTCTTGCTTTCTTCGCCAAGATTCTCATGGTTCAATTCGATGAACAGCTACGCTACTTAGTTAGCGAAGCCTGTGAACACCCATCTGGAAGTCCTCAGCGTCAAAAGCTGCTCACGCAAATTATTCGCTTGAGTGCAAGTAGACTCTGGAGAGAAAGTACCCCTTATTATCAAGATGCACTACAACAAACTTGGTTGTATTTTTGCCGCAATGTTTGTGAAGGTTTAACAGGTCAAACCTATGACCCCACCTATGGCAGTGTTATCACCTGGTTAAATGCTTACTTAAAACGGAGACTACAAGACTTTTACATTAACCAGAACCGGGAACAAGCCATAACAATCCCTCTTTGGGTTCGCCAGTCTACATCGGGTGGAACAAGTGAAACCATTGATCCTGTAGATAACCTCCCTGCTACCCCCCAACCACCTCCCATTCTGGAAGACTTGGAGATATGGGCTAAGACTGATTCTGAAGGAGAACTGTGCAGTAGTTACATTAAAGGGCGTCCAGATGTGAATTGTCAGGTATTAATTCTCAAACGCCTACCCCCAGAAGTTAGCTGGAAAGAATTATCTGAAGAATTTGGGCTGTCAATCCCGACATTAAGCAGTTTTTATCAACGCCAGTGTTTACCACGTTTGCGTAAGTTCGCCGAATTACAGGGATTGTTATAAAAATAGGTTGTTTCAGGCTTTTCTTAATTCTCCTGCGATGCCTACGGCAGTAAACTATGCAAATAGACCATGCTGTAAGGGCACAGTATTGCTGCACCCTTACAAAGGATATGGTCACTTAGTAATAGACAAAACCCAATCGCCTAACAGTTGGTTTACTTTATCGGGTATTTCATCATGGGGGCAATGACCGGCTGTTAGGAAATGTTCTCTAAGTTCAGGATAATATTGACGAAACTTTTGGGAACGTTCTCTAGCATTCATCCAAGGGTCAGCTTCTCCCCACAACATCAATAATGGACAAGTTAATTGCTTTAGTAGCAGATCAACTTTTTCCCCTTGAGGAGTGCTAAAGACTGACACAAATACTTCCATTGCACCAGGATCGTAAGCAGGGCGAGCAATTTCTTCTACTAGCTGATCTGTAATTGCACTTTTGTCAAGATAAACTTTTTCTAAAGTTTGGCGAATTACCCAACCTTGTCGCACGTATTGAAATAACAAAGACTGGGCTAGAGGTTGTTGAAAAATCCACTTAGTGCCGTCACCAAGAAGTTTCTGGAAAGTAGCAGGTTGTTTGGAAGGCTGAACTTCTGATTGTAAAGCTTCCGGCTCAGATGTCGCCTGGCTTTCGCTAAAAGGCCCTGCACTATTGAGCAAAACTAAACCAGCCGCACTGTCGGGACGTTGTGCTGCAACACATAAGCAAGCATAGCCACCAAGGGAATTACCTGCTAATACTGCTTTTTGACCAATTACTTCACTGATAAAATCATGGAGTTGGTCACGCCACAAGTCGGCGCTATACTGCAATTTCGGTTTTGCCGATCGCCCGAATCCCAATAGATCGATCGCAAATACTTCGAAATCTTGACACAATCCTGTGATATTCTTGCGCCAGTGGTCTGTGGAAGCACCAAATCCATGTACCAAAAGCAAGGGCGGACGTTGCGCTTGCTTCTCTCCCGCACGCACGTAGTAAACGTTGTGCCCGCGCCACTGCCAATATTTACCAGGAATTGGGGTTGTAGAGGCGGCTGTAGTTGCCTGCATGATTCAAAGAATTGTTAAGTAGCTTTTAATAATTGTAGGCTAGTCCAAGGAGTGGGGGAGCAGGGGAAACTGGGGGGAAATCACTAATGACTAATAACTAATAACTAATGACTAAAGAAAGATTAATTACAGGCAAAACTAAGCTA
>NZ_DASQZC010000704.1:0-16278 GCF_035638895.1 Nostoc sp.
AAAGTCTGTGAAGAAAATGGTCAGTTATTTTATATTGGGCAGTTGAAACAAGACCCAAACAAGCCTATAAAAATCGCAGCTTTAAATATTGGCAAAGGTAAATATCGAGCAGATAATGGTAGTTTTTATTATTTAGTTAGCCCTGAAAAAGTGGAAGTTTGGCGAAATGGAACTCAGATGCGTTCTGACAGGTTTTATAATTTAACAAAATTGCCATAATGCAATTAATAGAGGATACGGTAGGCAGTGCGTTTCAATCCCTAATATTATGTCCGGGTAATTAGTTCCGATTTCTATCGGAAACGATTATCCGAACATGACATGAATCCCTCATAAGTAACTACACAAAATTAATTACAGTCATTGCGAGCGTTCGCGCAGCGTCTCGTAGAGAAGCAAAGCAATCCCAGCCCTTGCGATTGCTACCCTTCGGGAAGGCTTCGCCTACATTTCGCTTCGCTGCATTCGCAATGACATTGTGTAATTAATTATGTTTACCTACTTACCTATTTAATTACGAATTACGAATTATGAATTACGAATTAGTAATTATCACTTGGTTTATTAAACACTTCTAAAATCTGTCGGCAAATTTGTTTGAGCTTATGCTCAATTTCACCAGAAGGCGAAGATGCGCCGACAACACTCCAGTTTTCTACCGTAGAAAGTCGCCACGCTTCACCGCGATGATCGAATCCGGCTACTTCCACACCGATCGCCCGCCGGGAATTATTGATGGGATCTTGATAAAATCGGATTTGAATTAAAATACTGCGACTTCGCCAAGATTTGCTGATACCAGGAAAGTGAAAACCAATATCTATAGAATCTGGATCGACTAACTCCCTGGTTTCCGGGTCATTCTTCCAGGGTTTGAGATCAGATTTGGCATCAGGAAACTCGAATTTGAACAAATTAACCACCGTAGCAATGTTGCTGGCGAGTTCAAGGTTCGTTGCCTGTTCGGCTGCGTTCACTAAAAAATACTCCTATATTGCGTCGGCATCTTCCGGGATGTGAAGACAGAAAAACCGCCATAAGGCCTATAGTATTGGTGTTTCAGCTTATCAAGACCTCTGATATTTAGCAACTCTAAATCATACTTCCCTAACAATTCTGGTTACTAGACAGATACCAAAAATCGCTTCTTGTTGAGACTGGCTAACACCTTTTAAGTAATTGTACTTAAAAAGTAGATGAAACTCTGCCGTTTGTAAAAAATATCGAGATTTTCTGCAAAATCCTTGGCTGATAAGAACGATAAATTACGCTAGCGATCTAAAATGACACTGTGAATCGGTAAACAAAAAGCAATTTAAGTTCAATATATGGTGCGTCAACGCTCGATTTTTTCATTTTTCCTAGTACTATTGGCCACATTCCTCATTAGTTGTGGTGGCCCTGGTGTTGCGATCGCACCTCCGACTTACACAGCAGTACAACTTGAAAAAATTCAGGCTTATGTTCCTGACATTCAGGCTGTGCGCGATCGCTCAGAAGAATTGACAACTCTGATTAAAAAAGGTGATTGGATCAATGTGCGTAACTTTATACATGGCCCGATAACAGAAGCAAAGCTGAATCTGACTTATGTCACTCCCAACCTTCTACCCAAAGACCAACCCACCGCACGTCAAATAACGCGAGATTTTTTTAAAGACCTGGTTAAACTCGATAAAGCTACTAGTGCTAGCAATCCTCTAGTTGCCTTGAATCAATCCCAAGCTGCTTTTGCAGACATTGACAAATTCCTCGATCTGCTTCCTAAAATCAGCAGTGAAGCAGAGGCAAGTTAAGCGCAAGCTAAGATGAACTGAGGGGAATGAGGAGGATGAGGAAGAGTAAAAATTGCTCCCCCTGTTCCCTCATCTCCCGAATCTCCCCATCTTTGCCTCAAAACAGCAATGAGTCATGTAGTTATTATCGGTTGTGGTGTAGTTGGGGCTGCGATCGCTTACGAACTGAGTCTAGAAAAAGGGCTGAAAATTACAGTTTGCGATCGGCAAGCACCAGCACAAGCTTCTACGGGCGCTGCACTTGGCGTTTTAATGGGCGTAATCAGCCAAAAAATTAAGGGCAAAGCTTGGCAGATGCGACAAACTAGCATCCAACGCTATGAAACTTTGATTCCTGAATTAGAAGCTTTAACAGGTCGTAAAATCCTCTTTAATCGCCAGGGAATTCTCAGTCTTGGTTTGGAAGAGGAAAATTTAGCAGCATGGGAAAAACTTGTAGAAGTTCGCCACTCTCAAGGCTGGCATTTAGAAATATGGGATACGGCTAAACTCAAAAATATCTGTCCTCAAATTGCTCACGAAACAATTACTGGCGCTGTCTATTCTCCTCAAGATCGTCAACTTGATCCAACTGCTCTCACATTAGCTTTAGTTGAGGCTGCCCAGCAAAATGGTGTAACTTTCAAATTTGGTGTGACTGTTTTGGATGCCCAAACCTCACCACCTGAATCTTCCCCCCAATATTGCGTTCAACTTGAGACTACAGAAGGAAAAATAGCCGCAGATTGGTTTGTAGTCGCAGCAGGGCTAGGTTCGACACCACTGACAGCAAAATTAAATCAAATAATTGATATCCGCCCCGTGCTAGGGCAAGCATTGCAAATGCGTGTAGGGCATCCGTTAGGTAATCCAGATTTCCAGCCAGCGATAACGGGTAATGATGTGCATATTGTTCCTGTGGGTGCTGGAGATTATTGGGTGGGTGCAACAGTGGAATTTCCCAACAATAGCGATGAGATACCGCCAAATCAGGAACTGCTGGAATCTGTTAGAGAACAAGCGATCGCATTTTGCCCAGAATTAGCCACAGCAACTATTCTCCGCACCTGGTCGGGTTTACGTCCCCGCCCTGAAGGTCGCCCAGCCCCAGTTATTGGTAAGTTACCAGGGTTTAGTAACATCCTCCTAGCTACCGGACACTATCGCAACGGCGTTTTACTAGCGCCCGCTACAGCTTATGCGATTCGTGAGATGATTATTTCTTAGGGAATGGGGACTGGGGACTAGGAACTGGGGATTAGAGACTAGGGGCTGAATTCTTCTTATCAGTATTCAATACCCAGTACCCAATCCCCAATCCCCAATAAAGGAAATAGCGTGTCAATAACAGAACATAAAATCAATGTAGATTCACTAGAATGGTTTTATCGGGAATCTTTACCAATCGGTAGAACTGACTTAGCGCCTGTGTTGTTGCTACACGGCTTAGTCTCACAAAGTTATAGTTGGCGTAATATTATACCTGCTTTGGCGAATCAGGGTACAAGAGCGATCGCTCCAGATTGGATTGGTTACGGCAATTCTTTAAAACCAGAAAAACGAGATTTTGCTTACACTCCTGATGCTTTTATCACAGCTTTAGAAGGATTTGTTAAAGCGCTAGAACTTGAACATTTTTCTTTAGTTGTCCAAGGATTTTTAGGTTCTGTAGGACTACAATATGCTTTGCGTCATCCAGAACAAATTGCCAATTTAGCTATTTTAAATACACCAATTTCAACTGCTGCCAAATTACCCTGGAAAATTAAACAAATGGGTTTACCTTTGGCAGGTGAAGTAATGACCCAAGACCCGCTTTTGGTTGATCGGACGCTAGAAGGTGGAAGCCGTTATCGCATAGGAGATAAGGAATTAGATATTTATCGAAAACCATTTTTAAAAAGTTCTTCATCTGGGCGGAGTCTCTTATCAAGTATTCGTAATTTACAGCTTGATTCAGCAATGAAAGAAATCGAATCTGGCTTTAAAGAATGGCAACAGCCAATTCTGATTCAATGGGGTATGATTGACCCTTGGTTACCTGTAGACATTGCCGAAAATTTTGCCAAGTCCGCACCAAATACCGAACTAATAAAACTTAATAACGTCGGACATTATCCTCAAGAACATTACCACGAAGCGATTTTAGAAGACCTTTTGCCCTTTGTGCGTCGTAAAGATACTCATTGAGAATATACTTTTGGCAAAAATCGATATTATAAAAATGAATGTCAGAATTCATGAGTCAGAATCAATTAGTAAATGGTGCAAAATCATCAATGTAGTCCACTAAATGGAAGACTGAGTGGCAGAATTCAAATTTGTTTCTTGTTAAAAGTCCATCCTTTAATGGGTGGAATATTCTGAATTCTGAATTATGAATTCTGGCTCCTGACTACTTTTTGTTAACATTAAAAATGGATTGCAACCACAAATAAAGGAGATTAATCTGCGTGGCTTATTCATGGTTTAAAGCCTTTCATATTGTCGGATTTGTAGTTTGGTTCGCTGGTTTGTTCTACTTAGTTCGTCTTTTTATCTATCACGTTGAAGCGAACCTTGAACCTGAACCAGCGCGAACGATACTGAAAAATCAGTATCAAATTATGGAAAAGCGTCTCTACTATATCATCACTAACCCAGGAATGTTTGTGACGATCGCAATGGCTATTGGTTTATTAACCACTGAACCGGAGGTTTTAAAAGAGGGTTGGTTGCATATAAAACTACTGTTTGTTGCTATTTTAATTGGCTATCATCATTACTGCGCTCGGCTGATGAAAAAGTTAGCAGTAGATGAATGTGGCTGGAGTGGTCAGCAATTACGTGCTCTAAATGAAGCACCCACAGTTATGTTAGTAGCGATCGTGTTGCTGGCTGTGTTTAAAAATAATCTACCTACAGATATCGCTGCTTGGGCTATTTTCGCCATGATTATTTTGATGGCAGTCACTATTCAACTTTACGCCAAAAAACGCAGGCAAGATAAAGAGAAGTTGACGGCACAAATAGGGCAACCACAAGAACAAAGTTAGACAAAGGGGCGCAAAGCTGTGCATACGTGTCAACTTAACGCAAAACCCTGGCAATGACGTTATATCAAGCTTACTCAATTACCAATTAAGTCGTCGGAACCCCACCCCGCTTTTGTCGCTAGACAAAAGCGGGGAGGGGATTAAGGGGAGCCAGTGCGGTCTTGGGGTCTCCCTAAGTGGAGCATCTGGCGTGTGGGGTAAAACGCCTGTGGGATAAGCGTTTTTACTTAAGTTGACACCAATGAAAGCTGTGCGCCCCCACCACACATTGCATAACAAGGACAACCGCTCCTAATTAACTATTACCTCATCCTGGAAACGTTTACAGTAAATCATCTCCAGGAATCACGGTAGTGTAAAAAGTATATTTGCGATTAGCCACATAACGGCGGTCTTGTTTAATAATCGCCATAAACTCTCTATGTCCCTCACGGGTACGTCCCACTAAACAACCCGCGCTAGCAAAACGAATATCATTCCGGGGAAAATCAAAGCCGTAGTGTTGATTCACATAAAAATCATCACCTGTATGAAGTTTGTCGCCAGTCCGTTTAAAATCTTTGTTGAAATCTCTACAAACAGTTATATCTCCAACTTGCACTAATGCTTCGTGAGGCTCTGCTGTGCCGTGCGTACCAACAGTCCAAGCTTTGTATTGTCCAAACTGAATCCTAGCTGCTCCTTTGGGATTCATCGGATTATAAGTGTAGTGCTTCCCTGGTTCTGTAGTAGCTTCCCAGTGATCTACGATTTTGGGAACGCCATTTACTACTTCAATAACAATCCGCCGATCGTTAAATTGATTGGGTGTATCACTGTTGAGATTCCAGTTTGCATCTATACCCTCTACATAAACAATGTTGTATTCTTTTGGATTGGTAAATACCTGATAACCTTTGGATAGCATATATTTCACAATCTTACTAGGGATGTCATTGCCTAGTTTTAAAGGGGGTTTAGGAAGATCATCTATTTTGGTTTCAATTAGTTTCTTAGCTGTGACTGCTCCTAAAAAGCCACTCTCTTCAGTCTTTGTTAATTCTTGAAATTTTTTGAGAGATATCACAGAAACAGGGCCAAATTTACCATCTGCTGGAGGTTCCAGCAAACCTAAGCCGATTAACAGTATCTGAATCTGACGAGCTAAGTCTGCATCCTCAGCGATCGCGTCGAATGCCCATTTCTTATCTTTTCCCAAGAAGTCTTGTAGTTTCATTATGCACCTACCTTAATTTACTTACTTCTAAGTATAAACATCATTTTCACGATTGATGTTGTTTTAAACAACACTCTTAAGCAAAATGTAATGTTAGAATTTTTACTATTAATTTATGATTTAGCACCCAAAATATTCATAATTTATTATTGAATCTACTTGATTAAACAGCTTAAGTTAATTTTCCCAAAATCAAAGCCAAAATACAGAATACAGGGGATTTCAAGGAAAGTGTTGTACACAAGTTCGCGTCTTAAAGCCAGGTATAAAACCTGTTTTACTTCTGTTAGTGCAGTGGGGCGTAGCCCATTCTGACTTCTGAATTCTGGTGTATTATATTTAACGTGAGTTCGACGGGTTATGTAGTGTCCGTTTTATCAGCCTAATAAAAAGAATATCTCCCTGGTTTTACTAGGCAAAAGCTGTCCAACTCCGATGCAAAGAGGGACAGACTTGAACAAAAATTCAAGGTAGGAAGAGGTTCAAAATTAATTACTTGATTTGCGGATGCGCGTCTTGTCCATCCCAACAAACTAAGGTAGGTGTAGCTATGCTTTTAGTCTGATAAGCGTTTTTGACACCAACCCAGTTACTGGCAATTGGCATTCGCCAACCAGTTCCAAAAGCGCGATCGGTGATTTTTAAACCGGGGGGTGCTTGTCGCCGTTTAAATTCAGCCCGCGCTACCATTTGGATTACTCGGTCTACAATTACAGGATCGTGACCGACTGCAACAATTTGTGCTGCTGATTGGTGATTGTGAACCAGGCGTTGCAAAATATCGTCCAAAATTTCGTAGGGCGGTAGAGAGTCTTGATCCACCTGACCTGGTTTGAGTTCGGCGCTGGGTGGTTTAGTCAAGACGTTTTGTGGGATGATTTCATTACTGCGATTTAACCATTGGCAAAGTGAATACACACGGGTTTTAGGGACATCTGCAATTACTGCTAACCCGCCATTCATATCACCGTAGAGAGTACAGTAACCAACTGCCATTTCTGACTTATTACCGGTAGATAGAAGAAGATACCCAAATTTATTAGCGATCGCCATTAATAAATTACCGCGAATCCGAGATTGGATATTCTCTTCTGCCAGTCCAAACTCAGTACCTGCAAACAGATCACCTAAAGTTTGATCAAAGCCTTGCATTAACTCCCCAATTGGTAAAAGATTAGTCTTAATCCCCAAATTTTCGGCTAATGCTACAGCATCACTAATGGAATGCTCAGAACTGTAAGGGGAAGGCATGAGAACACCAAGGACATTTTCTTTACCAAGTGCCGCAGATGCGATCGCAGCTACTATTGCAGAGTCAATTCCGCCACTTAAACCCAAAACTACTTTAGAAAAGCGGCACTTACGAGCATAATCTCGCACTCCCAAAACCAACGCTTGCCAAATTTCTTCATCTTCCGATTCATAGACAGGTGCTACAGAACCTAATTGAAAATCCCGTTGCGCTTCATCAAATTCAACTACTACTAAATCGGTATCAAAGCCACGGGCACGACATATAACTTCACCTTGACGATTCAAGGCAAAACTATGCCCATCAAAAATTAGGTCATCATTTCCGCCAACCTGATTAGCATAAATCATCGGTTGTTGAAAACGTATTGCACTATGCCTGAGCATTGTTTCACGAAACTGCTGCTTGCCGACAGTATAGGGGGAAGCAGACAAATTTACAATTAAATCTACACCCAAAATTGCTAAGTCAGCAATCGGATTTACTGCGTAACTACGTTTGCCCCAGAATTCCTCATCGTTCCATAAATCTTCGCAAATAGTTACGCCAATATGGATATTATCTAGGGTGAAATAATTAGCTTGTAAGCCTGGTTCAAAATAGCGACGTTCGTCAAATACATCGTAAGTAGGCAAAAGTCGTTTGTGAAAAACTTGCTTGACCTTGCCATCTTCTAACAAAGCCATGCTGTTGAATAAGGTTTTACCGCCAGTAATAGACGCTTCGAGATTCTGTTCAATAGTTCCTACCAAAACAGCTAAATTTGGTGGTAAATCCTGAGCCAAATTTTGTAAAGTGATACCCATCGCTTCCACAAAACTAGGATTTAGTAATAAATCCCTTGGTGGATAGCCACACAAAGAAAGTTCTGGTGTTAGCAACAAACGCGTACCGCTAGATGCTGCTCGTTGTGCCGCTTCTAGGATTATTTGGGCATTTAAAAGCAAATCACCAATTGTCGGATTAATTTGAGCGATCGCAATCTTCATATTATTTGTCCCCTTGTCCCTTTGTCCCCTTGTCCCTTTGTCCCTTTGTCCCTTTGTCCCCTTGTCTCCTTGTCCCCTTGTCCACGTAGCGCATCATTAAATAAACACCAAAGGTTTATCTTTTAGGGGAGCAAAAGCTTCCGCGTCAAACTTATACAAACTAGCCGGACGACCAGCACCTCGTGATACTTTAATTCCGGTATCGCATAAAAAACCTAACTTGAGTAGACGCGCTCGAAAATTAGAATAATCAGAAAAATTGTCACCTAAAACTGTGGCGTATAACTGATATAAATCATTCAAGGTGAACATTTCTGGCAAGACTTCAAAAGCCACCGGACTATACTCTAATTTATTTCGCAACCGCCTATGTCCATAAGCCAAAATTTCATTATGGTCAAAAGCTAACTGCGGCACTTGTTTTACTGGATACCAAGCTATACCAGTCATGCGATCGGCAATTAATTCGGCTTCTTCAAATCGCACTAGGGCAAAGTAACTAACTGATAGATAACGCACACCATAACTATCAATTGCTTCCCGTGGATCGCGATTCGGCCCACCAAATGTATACAGTTGTTCTAAGTAGAGATTGTTGACCTTAATTTTCTCTGCCATAATGCGATAGGCGGCATCTTCTAAAGACTCTCCTGGACGTACCAAAGTACCGGGAAGACTCCAATGATTTACAAATGGTTCTTGCTGTCGCATTACTAGTAGAACTAACAGCCGATTTTGTACAGTATCTACAGAAAAAATTACATTATCAACACCAACCTTGAAATCGGCTAAAGGTTGTTGGTTTAACGGAGTTGGTATCTTTTTTTGTGAACGTCCTGGCATTCGTACAAATGCTCTTGATTAATATAGGCAACTACAGGGGCTGTGAGGGCTTGAGAATCTCCATGTTCGCGGTACGCTGTCGAGGAAACATCTAGACCGATCAGACTAGCGATCGCAATCTTCCCTCCCAGCTTTTGCACTACCTCTGAACTAGATTCATCTATTGCATATCCCGGTCGCGGTACAATCAGTAGTTGCACTTCCTGTAACAAATCTTCAATGCGATACCAACGTGGTAGCTGAGTCAGTAAATCTGAACCAATAATCAACGTTAATTTAGCATCTTCACCCCAAGAAAGCTTTGCTTTTTCCACTGT
Organism: Nostoc sp.; assembly: GCF_035638895.1. Classification (GTDB taxonomy): domain Bacteria; phylum Cyanobacteriota; class Cyanobacteriia; order Cyanobacteriales; family Nostocaceae; genus Nostoc. The sequence goes on from NZ_DASQZC010000704.1 coordinate 9,428, forward strand.
TTCCAGTGTTCTGAAGCTACTCAATTCTTGTTCCAAAGCAATATTATGCCGTGGCGCGTCTATATTCGCAATCAACAGTTGCAGCATTGCTGCCCGATGTTCTAAGGGTGTTTGATGAGACTTAAATGGATTATCTGCTGCCCAAACCGCTACCCAATCATAACGCTCAGACAACCAACTCAAAATTTCTTGATGTCCAGCAGTTGGTGGATCGGCACTAGTTCCAAACAAAGCAACTCTCATAATAATTCGTAATGGGCTTCGCCCCGCTTCGCTAACGTAATTCGTAGTTCGTAATTAAGACATACCAAAAGAGTAATTATTACCTCTGTGTACTCAGCGCCTCTGTGGTTCGTTTCTTAGTTTCTTCTGTCAACACCCGTAACCCCTCAGAAATTTCCACTTCTACAGCCACCGGATGATCCAAACGCCGTGTTTCTTGCGGTAAACTCGCAACTGAGGCGGCGGTACGCTGACGAATCGTTGCCAACGACTCCAACGGCTGTATCCGTTCACCGTGTTGCACTACCAACTGCAACAAAGGTTCTTCTTCCAAAGGAATTTCACCTAAAAGTCCCAACCTGTCTGCTTTTACCTTACCTCCCGTAAATGAGCGAAAAATCTGCTTGCGCCCTGGATAAGTAACCTTACCACTAGACTGTTTCATCACTGGGATGCCATCAATGTCTACAAGTTTATAAACTCCATTTACAGGCGAACCTGTAACTAGTCGTGTTCCCAGTCCGTAACCATCAATTTCAGCCCCAGCAGCTTTTAATTTGGCAATTTCCCACTCATCCAAGTCGCCACTAGCAAAAATTGGTACACCGGGAAGGAGCGATCGCACCTGTTTTGATAAGGTAACTAAATCTCCTGAGTCCAATCTCACTCCTGTTAATTGCATTTCCCCGGAATTTACTTTTTCGGCCAAGCGCCCAGCAGCAGCAATGGTATCGTAAGTATCAATCAGCAATGGCGCACCCGGAAAATATCGATGAAATGCACTAAAAGCTTGTTCTTCAGTGCCTTCTATTGCTGACAACGCCATCACCAGGGCGTGTGCCATAGTACCACTAGGCTTTTGTCCTAGTTGTAGCGCTGCTAACACATTGGAAGTGGAATCTAAACCACCTGCCAACGCCGCCCGTGCCGCCCACAAAGCCCCTTGTGGACTAAATGCCCGTCTTGTGCCAAATTCTAAAAGTGTTGCTTCCTCCCCCGCTACATCCCGCAACCGTGCTGCTTTTGTGGCAATCAAAGTCTGGTAATTAATCGTATTCAGCAGGTAAGTTTCTACTAGTTGTGCTTGCCAAAGTGGTGCTTCCACCCGCAACAGTGGCTGATTGGCAAATATGGCTGTTCCTTCTGGTACTGCCCAAACATCACCCGTAAACTTTCCCTCAGCTAAAAGTGACCAAAAGCGATCGCCTGCTTGAGCAAAAATTCCCGTTGCCTGTAATGCCGCAATTTGCGCCAAACTAAACCGGAATTTGGCTAAATATTCCAATGCCTGCGTCAGCCCCATTGCAATTAAATAACCAAAACCCTCTGGCAATCTTCTAACAGACAATTCAAAGCTTGCCCGTCGTTGTTCTATACCTTCGCCTGTGTAACAAGCTGCCATTGTTAACTGGTAAAGGTCGGTCAGTAAGCTGTAATCATCCGCAGAAACGTTTAGTTCGTGATTCTGCTGGCTTTGCTCTTTATATACATATTCCAAATCTGGCAAAGTTGTCATGCAAGAGCTTCCTTACAAGATGCTTCTCTTATTATGGTAATATTTACCATAAATAATGTCAACTATCAGCAAGTATATTTTCTGAGATTGCCGTATAACAGTAGATTTATAGGCAGGTTAATACTAACTTTATAAAATACTTAATGTTTTTTAATAGTAATAGCTAGCAATAATGTTAATCAAATAAGGTGGTTAATGAAGGGAAAAAATATCCTGTCAGAGAAAGTTTGTTTTGCTTTGCTCTTTTCTCAACTGGGGTTAAAGAAACAACTATGTTACAATTAGAATCAAAGAGAAAGCTTTGAGTTTTTAACAAGCTAAAGTATTGCAAAGTTATCTGAATAAACATTGCATATATTCTCAATATATTGAGAATAGGAGCCAGTCTTGAATATCAGCATTAGAGTATAGGTAGCACAATTAAAGCGACTCGAAAAAGGAGTCCAATATTATGGCTATTTCCCGAATCATTGCGAACATAACCCAATATATCTCTGAAGCTGCAATGCGGATTTTTGGCCCTACTGATGATGCTTATCCTGTTATTGGTGTACAACCTTTTACAGGTGAGCCTTACGATAAACGTAAAGATGATAATGATTAGGTGCTGATACAGCATTGATAAATAATACAGGAGTTAAAATTCAGAATTCAGGCGAGGGCAATTACCGGGAAAATTCAGGCAAACCATATAATTTAAACCACTAAATTGTAGATTTAGCTGCGTACTTAAACCCTTTTATTGAAAAGTAGTGGCGTATTGCAATACGCCACTATTTCAATTCATTCTGCATTCTGGCTCCTGATAAATAGATATCTTGCAAAAATCAAACCGCTTCGCAAAGTCATTAGTCATTAGTCCAAAAGAAACCACGCCGACAAGAGACGTGGTTTTAATTAATGTGATATCATTAGCTTTTTCGCCCAGAAGTGACTTCTGAATTCTCCTTCAATTAAACTTTTTTTCCACCGCCTGCTAGGAGTTCTAGAATGACTCCATTTGTCCAGCCGAAACCAACTTCGTTAGAACTATATCCAAAGGAGATTTCGTAGGAAACGTTGGCAGAACAGCGTTCAACATCATATTTCTCAACTAGGGTCTTGTGACGCTCGAATTCTTTAATTACCATAGCCAGGAATTTGTTGGCAATGCGATCGCCTTCTGTATGAAACCCATAACGGTGAAGTCCCTGGACAGCAATGAACGTCAATGGTGCCCAACCGAAGGGAGCATCCCACTGGTTCCCGGTAACATGAGTACTAGTAAGAATTCCGCCTGGGGCTTCAAACAAAGAGAGATTTTCTACGACGCGCTGGGCTTGGGCTTGAGAAGAAATTCCTAGCCACAAGGGATAAAATGTGGTAGCAAATTCGTAGCGGCGGTGTTTTCCACTCTGAAAGTGATAGTCGAAATAGAGTCCTCGTTCTTCATCCCAGAGAAATTGATCGATCCGATCGCGGCGGATATCTGCACGATCGCGCCATTGTTTTTCTAGTTGTTCGTTGCCCAAAATATCGTTAATTTGCCCTAAGTCTTGTTCTACCTGATACAGCAAGCTGTTGAGGCACACAGGAGCGTAGTGGAGGATATCAGCACTGAAGGGGCCAAATCGGTTGGTGATATCAAAACCGGACTCGCGCATGGTGCGATCGCCCTTATAAAATAGGTGGGTCAGTTTGTCATTTTCCCGATCGTAGTAAAGATTAACGTCGTAATCTTCAATCTCAAAGGTTTGGTAATATTCCTTGACGCGATCGTAGTGGCTTTTTCCCTCTTCATCTCGCTCGGAGAACACAACTTCTGGCGCGGGGCCTTCGCCAAAGGCATAAAATCTGGATAAGCCGGTTCCGGGATTCAAATGGGGCGGTACTACCCAGTAATAGTAAAATTGTTCTAAAAGCGGTACGGTTGTCCTCAACCACTCTTTATCCTGGGTGTGCTGGAATAATGCCAAAACCATCATGCTGAGGACGGGGGGTTGCGATCGCGAGAGCATATAAGTCCGGTTGGCATTGAGGATAGTACCGTAATGCTTTACCTGGTACAATAATTGGTCTACCTGGCTTTGCGCTAGATCCCATTCTTCATCGTGCAAAAGTCCCAGTAATATAAAGTAGCTGTCCCAGCCATACATTTCGTTAAATCGACCACCTGGTACGACATAAGGGCCTGGTAGGTATAGTAAGCCATGCTCTTTAATCGCTTCCACTTCTGACGGCAAAGTGCGAATTTGTAGCTGTTGCATATCTTTGGGATATAGCGATCGCTCTAACACACCCTGAATGTTGGGATAATCTTCTAAGGGGGAAATGTAGACAATCCAGGGAGTGTCGGTTTTGTGGTCTAGTTTGGTATCTTTGGCAGATTGTAATAGGTGTTCGTGCGATCGCGTTAAGGTTTTCCACGTTTTTTTGATATGGAAGCGCACTTTGTTTATCTGCGTGGCGGTAAGTGTTGGGGGAGTGATCATAATTCAATTTGACGGGGTGTGAGGAGGTTGGAGGAATTTTTTTAACGCAGAGGGAATCGCAGAGGTACGCAGAGACTTTACGGCATTTCTCTGCGTAAGATAGATTTATCTTTTTACTCGGCAGTACTAACTAATAGGGCGACTGGAAAATGGGCGAGGGCAGATCCGATAGATAGGGTTTGTGTGGACTGCAAGGGTTGTTGAGTGATGACGTTTTTCCAGGTGGAGGGAGTTCCCGGGGGTAGTAGTAGATGTGTATCTTGCCATACTGACTCGCCTAAGGGGTTTTCTCCTGGCTGGATGAGACTTGTTAAAAAGCGAGGGGCGATCGCGATCGCTGTTTGATTGCCTTCCCGCCGCGCAAAGGCGATTATGTGATTGGCGTAGGTTCCTTGAACTTCTAAGGGGAGATAGTCGCCATCCTGGAATAAGGAGACATAGTTTGTTCTAGCTTGGAGTAATTGAGCCGTTAAAAACAGTTTAATTCTGCCATCGGTTTTATCACTCACTAACTCTTGAATCAAAGCCAGAATGTCGGTTTTAACCTGTTCGCGGATGGCGCTTAAGTAGGTGCGTCGCTGTTCAAAATCTACCGGGCGGCGGTTGTCTGGATCAACTAGGCTTAATTCCCAAAGTTCTGTTCCTTGGTATACATCGGGTACGCCTGGGGCGGTAATCTTCAGTAGAGTTTGCGAAAGGGAATTAAAGATACCATACTCTGCAATTCGTTGTTGAAAGGGACGAAAGGCTTCTAGAAATTCGCCGGAGAGGGAAGGATCGAGTACTTTCTCAATAAAGGAGGTACAAGCTTCTTCATAGTCGCTATCAGGGCGCAACCATGCTGTATGCACTTTCGCTTCTCGAATTGCCTTAATTATATAGTCTTTCACCCGTTCCACGAAGGATGCATGTTCGTGTTCTGCAAAGGGAAACGCCCCTACCAAGGTTTGATAGAGAAAATACTCGTCGTTGCGATCGGGCATAGCGAACCCGTGGCGATGGCTACGATGTGCTCGATTCATGGCACTCCAGGTATTTACCTGCTGATCCCATTCATCGGGGATTTCTGAGAGGACATTCAATCTGGCGCGAACATCTTCGCCGCGTTTGGTGTCGTGGGTGGCGGTGGTGTTCATTGTGTGAGGCCAGGTTTCTTGGTGCTGTTTGTTAAAGGCATGAAATTTGGCTAAGTCGATGCCAAAATGTCCAGGATTTCCCCCGACTTCATTCAGTGACAGCAACCGATTGTAAACATATAATGTGGTGTCTTCTACGCCTTTTGCCATTAACGGGCCACTGTATTGCTGCATCCGCAAGACAAAATATATCCACTGTTCGCGTTCTGTTTGAGTCAGAGAATTATCAAACTCTAGCAGCATTAACTTTTCAATAAAAGTCAGTTCGTTCTGCAACAGGGGCGTTTGTTTTTTGGCTTGATCGATTACTTCTTGAATGGTAGCGCGATCGCTTTCTCCAATTCCATCGGGTGTAATATAGGTGCGGTAAATTGGGAACAGTGTCAAAACTTCAGCGATCGCTCTTTTTAATCCATTCAGTGTAAAATCGTTGCCATAGCGATATTTGCTGGAAACGTTCTTTAACAAAAGAGCCAGATTGTCAATATCACCTGCTAAATTCTTTTCCAAAATCAGGTGCTTTTTATCCTTCACCACCGAGGCATAATCTACTCTAGAACTGATAAAGTTCTGGTAAATTTTATCGAAGGATGATTCGTTTTCTGTTTGACAAAATACGCCATTTACATAGTTGAGAAAGTCATATCCAGACGTACCTTCTATTTTCCAGTTTTCCGGCAATTCTTCGGTGAGTTCTAAAATCTTCTCGACGGTGATATAAACATCTCCCGCCTTTTCTCGCAGCCTTTCGAGATACTGAATTGGGTTATAAAGTCCATCAATATGATCGATCCGCAAACCAGTAAATTTACCTTCTTCAACCAGCTTCTGAATTAGGCTGTGGGTATTATTAAAAACCCGCACTTCTTCAACTTTAACGGAAATCAATTCATTGACAGTAAAGAAACGGCGGTAGTTCATTTCCTCCGCCCCAACTTTCCAAAAGGCAAGGCGGTAAAACTGGTCATTCAGTAATTCATCTAGGAGGTTAAAGCTTTCTGAATTACCCGATTCTCCGTTAAAAGTTTCGATATTTTCGTCAATGAACTCGCGGATGGTGTCGTTTGTGGTGTAGAGTTCCCAAAGCAATCCTTTAATAAATGCGATCTGGTCTTGTCGCTGTTTTCCTGCAACTTCTGAGGGTACACTTTTGAGAATGTAGAGAATCCCCAATAGCTTAATAAAATCGGGATGATTCCGTCCCAGTGTACGGGTGAGCTTACCCAGATTATGGGTGATAAATTTTGTGTAAGATTCTAACCGCAGTGGCAGTTTTAAGCTGTAATAGTTGACGGTTAAACCGTTTTGTTCATATTGCAGTTGAATGTGTCCGTTTTCTAGGGATGCACCATAGAAATCTCCCAGCAACGGCGCGAGAATTCGCTCTTGGCGATCGCCAAAGGGAGCATTCCAAGAAAGATCGAAGTAGTCGGTATAGCTGGAATCTGGGCCGTGTTCCAATACGTCCATCAAGTAATCGTTTTCGCTGCTATAGGCCATGTGGTT
>NZ_DASQZC010000705.1:0-5071 GCF_035638895.1 Nostoc sp.
TGGTTAGTTAATTGATGAATACTTTTATTGCAGTTAGCTGTTTTGAAAAGTTTAGTAATTTCCGCGCCTCAATTCAAAATATTTTCCTAAACTTCATCTAAACTTTACATTTAACCACTCGGTTTTATAGTATGCTTATGAAACATAAAATGTTTTTTATAAAAACAATACTGTACCATTAGTTAAGTAAGTCAGCAAATATACTGTTTATCTAGGGTATGTGAGGACTCCTGAGTATTAGTAGGTCTAATGTACCAATCCAAAATCATCTGTGAGAAATAGTAGCTGTAGGGTAAGTTACGGAGATTGTAACGCACCCCATAAAATATCCAGTTTGTTAGCCTAACTACATGATTTTTTAATTTATTTGCACTTACTTACTAAGCACTAGTTCACCAAATCTTAAAATTGGTAGTAAACAAGAAAGTGGTAAATCCGAGTCAAGAGCTAATTGCATTCTGAATCCTGAACTCTGACTTCGGAATTCTTTTTGATTCCAGATAAATATCAAGACAATTTAGCAAATAAACTCGCGCTTTTGGGTACTGCAATGCTGTGTCCCTACCATAGATGTGCTTTAAATAAAAACTGCTCTGATAAATATATCTCAACCGTAAGAACAGCAAAGCAATTCAAAATGTTCGCATAGCCTCTAGTAGAGAAAAAAGGCAATTTTAGCCAGACTTTTGGCGATTAAAAATCTGCGAATTAAATGCACGTTACCTCATTAAAGTCAAGCTTTTTCGACTTTTTTAAGAATTTATCAACATTTAGCGATATATATAAAAATAAAGTTAACAAAATTAATAAAATAGGAAACAATTATACTATTTAGCAGCCATTGAATAGTAAATATCTCGGAAGTAACAGCATAAAATCCCCCAAGAGGGCATTGCAAAAAAGGTGATAATTTTGTTTGTTATTAATTTAATGCCTTTGTTTTATTGCTTGTATTAAGTAAATAAACGTCTATTGTACAGGGTAGATCATGCATATTCCTGATGGATTTGTTTCTCTTCCAGTGGCAGGGGCTACTGGTTTAGCGAGTGTAGCAGCACTCTTTATTGCCTTCGAGCGATCGCAGGAGGCTTTTGGTATCCGTCGTGCGCCCATACTGGGGCTAACTACCGCCTTCATTTTTGCTGCCCAGATGATCAATTTTCCGGTAGCAGGGGGTACTAGTGGTCACTTGTTGGGGGGAACCTTAGCTGCGATCGTTTTGGGCAGTCCGTGGGCAGGAACGTTGTGTATCGCCACAGTTTTAATTATTCAAGCTGTGCTGTTTGCTGATGGTGGCATTACAGCCTTGGGAGCGAATATTTTGAACATGGGAGTTGTTGGTGTTTGGGTTGGCTGGGTTTTAACTCAAACCTTGCAGCGCCTGTTTGGGGGATCTAAAGGGCGCTTACCTTTAGCTGCTGGCATTGCAGGTGGGGTAAGTGTAGTGGTAGCTGCTATTGCTTGTGCCATTCAATTAGCCCTTTCAGGAACTGCACCCGTAGCCATAGTTTTACCAGCTATGACTGGTGTCCATATTCTGATTGGCATTGGCGAAGGCATAATTACTGGGGGTGTGCTGACTTATTTAGCCACAGCCAGACCAGATTTGTTACCAGGGGAACAGCAGGAGTTTCGCGGTTGGTCTGTACCGATTGTCACCATCTTTTTGATTGCGGGAGTGCTGTCACTCTTTGCCTCAGCATGGCCTGATGGTTTGGAGAAAGTTGCCGAAAACACGGGCTTCATCGATTTAGCCAGTAAAGTACGGGTAATTGTCCCGACTCCCTTAGCTGACTATGGTATTGAAGGTTTAGGGTCAATTGGCACAAGTATCGCTGGGCTTGTAGGAGCTGCGGTTTGCTTTGCTGTTGCCTTTGGAATTGCCAAGGTAGTGAAAGCGAAGAATGCTTAAATTTTCCTTACCGTTACGTTTGCAACTGTCACTAGTGATTGTAGTGGGAGCAGCTTTATTAAAGCATTATGCTTGGTATTGCTTAGGTGTATATGGCGCGATCGCACTTTTGTGGGCTTGGCTGTTGCGCGTACCCATTCGCCGCTTGGGAGGATTACTCGGTACAGAATTGATTTTTTTGTCATTGCTGGCATTGCCCTTGGGATGGGAACGAGCCAGTTTTTTGCTAGTTCGTTCTCTGATTTGTTTGGTTACTATGAATAGTTTTTTGTTAACCTTACCGCCCCACAGTTTCGGTATCGCCCTTAAAGGTTTACCTGTACCAGCACCTTTAAAAGAAAACTTGTTATTAGCAGGGCAATATATGGAAATTTTGCTCTCCGAAGTGACGAGGATGCAGCGTAGCGCTCAATTACGCGGTTTGAATGGAACTACGGCATGGCTGCGCTACGCCAGTGCTGCCATGATTGGAGCCTTGTATCTCCGTAGTCTAGACAGGGCAGAACGAGTCTATGCAGCAATGGTAACTCGTGGTTACAACGGGCAATTGCCCATAGATTCTCCCCTCAGACCAAAAGAGCGTTTTGCCATACTAGCAGCTTGCGCGATCGCTGGTTGTGTAACTTTTGCTTCTTACAGAATTTAGCGAAGTTGTAAATATTGAGTTTGTGAATCTTGAAATCTTTAACTTCTAATCCCCAATCATCAACCCATAACCCCAACGCAGCCGTAGTTGAGGTTGAGAACTTGGCGTATGCCTATTCTCGCCAAGAGCCAGTATTGCAAGAAATTTCTTTTACGTTAAATCCAGGCGATCGCGTAGCGTTGATGGGAGCAACTGGTTCTGGAAAAAGCACCTTGCTAGAGAACCTAATCGGCTTAAAAGAACCGCAAAGTGGCAAAATTACGATTAATGGCATCCTAGTAGAACCGAAAACTCTACCCCAAGTACGTCGTCAAATCGGCTTTAGCTTCCAAGATGCCAACGACCAACTATTTATGCCGACCATCTTGGAAGATATCACCTTTGGGCCACGCAACTATGGAATGTCACCAGCCTTGGCTTGCGATCGCGCCCGGCAGTTATTAGCTGATTTTGGCCTCGAAGCCTACGCCAATCGTTCCGCCCACGAACTCTCTGGTGGGCAAAGACGCCTGGCGGCCCTAGCCTCAATTTTAGCCCTAGACCCGACAATTTTAATTTTGGATGAGCCGACTAACGGTCTTGATCCAGCATGGCGGCGACATTTAGCGCAAGTGTTGTTAAAGTTACCTGTACAGGTGATATTAATTGCTTCTCATGACCTAAATTGGTTAGGCAGAGTTACTCAACGTGCTTTAGTACTGTCTAATGGTCGCATTCAAATAGACAGCAATATTCAGCCACTTTTGCAAGATGGTGCTACTTTAGACCAGTTGGGTTTGCCAATAGGTTGGTAATTCCAGATGAGGGGGAGAAGAGGGGCAGGGGGCAGGGGGAGAAAAGAATTACTGAATAACTATCTTTCCTCAATAGCCTCGCCTCCCTGCCTTATTTTCTCGTAATATTTGGATACTTATTCTCGGTCTTATTGTTGTTGGGGTGTTAATGTCTGTTTCACATAAATATACTGTTTTTGCTTCTCTTAGCCTAAGCATCGCTTTATTCATTACTAGTTGCAATGAAAATAAAGTTTCCCAGTGTCAGCGACTGATTCGAGTTGTGGATGCCGGAACTTCTCTGATTGATAAAAATAAAGGAACGCAAGTGATTACCACCATACAGTTATCTAAAGATTTAGAATTTGTGACTAAATCGATTAGAGAACTGAATTTAAAAGATCCTAAGCTGAAAGAATTTCAAAGCGGTTTTGTCAAGATTTTTCAAAATATTAGTCAAGCGGTAGCCATTGCCGGTAAGGCGCTTGGTGCGACCAAAACAGCAGATGCCTCGGCATCTGGTAGAGAAAAAATCCAAAAGGCAAGAGATGAAATTGACTCAGCACTGACAACAGCTACAACACTTGGCAAGCAGTCGGATACATTAGTCAATCAGATGAATAAATACTGTAGCCAGCCAGAATCATCTATCTGATGGGGCACAAGTATTTTACACTCTTGGCAAAAACTTTAGGATGCTTCTGGAACTCTAACGGGGCAAAATTAAATCAATATAAAAGTTAGGACAGGGGCAACATTCCCATAAAAAAAGTCCACAGGAAGGTTTTCAACAGCATTTTTGCCGCTCAGACTTTCTTTGTGTCGTAGATTTTACTTTAATGATTTTCTGGCTATACTAGTGATTTCACTTGATTGAGAAATTTCATCCCCCAGTATGAAAGACATAGAAACTCTAAATTCCACACATATAACTGTGCATTTCATTATAAGTGACACAAAAGCCTTGTCTGGTCTTGGAGTAAATAAATTTCTTAGGGAGTAAAAAGATTTTATCAGTCAATCACTAAGGTTAACACTAACACTACAGAGTGAATTTAGATCAATCAAACATATTCTAAATTAGCACCTATGAAAGAAGAATTGATAGCCAGAGTTGTGCAGGTCTTGCGAATTAATATGAGTTGGATGACTTGGAATTTATTTCTGGCTTTTATACCTTTAGCTTTGAGTGTATGGCTATTTCGGTTTAGGCGTGGTAGCTCTTGGCTTTGGTGGCTAGGATTCTTAGTTTTCTATGCTTTCTTACCTAATGCACCATATTTATTGACCGATGTAATTCACTTGATAGATGATATCCGCACGATTCAATCAGTTTGGATGATTACTTTAGTACTCATTCCTTTGTATTTATTAGTAATTCTTAGTGGATTTGAAGCTTATGTAATATCGTTAATTAATTGGGGTTACTACTTACATCGTATTGGCAAAAGCCAATGGATTTGGCGCGTTGAGTTGATTACCCATTTTCTCTGTGCGGTTGGTGTTTATTGGGGACGATTTTTGCGTTTCAACAGTTGGGATTTTATTACTCAACCCGATGCCATATTAACCAAAGGGGTAGAAGAAATTTTCGGAAAACAGCCCCTAGTGATTATTGCTATCACCTTTGTGGTACTTGCTGGTTTGTACTGGATTATGAAACGAGTAACTTTAGGCCTTAGCCGACCAGACAGTAGAATAGGGATAAACTCAGGACGCCCAAACTCTAACACGCCAAAC
>NZ_DASQZC010000706.1:0-7655 GCF_035638895.1 Nostoc sp.
GGGTGGGCATCTTGCCCGCCTTTGACTATGGGCGGACGAGACGCCCACCCCACAATAAATAGTTGTATATTTTTTTATTTGGAAGTCCCTAAGGTTTCGGCAAAAGCCAGTATTTTCCATGCCTCCTGCCTCTCTTGTTAATATTTTGATAGACAGTATGCATTTCTCCTCGCTATGTTACGACTAACAGAAGTAAAGCTCCCGCTTGATCATCCTGAAGATGAGATCAAGACTGCCATCCTCAAAAAGCTGCAAATCACGGACGAAGATTTGATCAGCTATTCTATCTTCAAGCGTAGCTACGATGCCCGTAAGAAAGGAGAGATCGCCCTTGTTTATATTCTGGATGTAGAAACGACTCAGGAAACTCATCTACTCAAGCGCCTGAAAAAAGATCCTCATGTAATGGTCACTCCAGACATGAGTTATCGCCCAGTGGCACAAGCACCAAGCAATTTAGCGATTCGCCCCATTGTGATTGGTACTGGGCCTTGTGGATTGTTTGCAGGTTTGATGCTGGCGCAAATGGGGTTCCGTCCCATCATTTTAGAACGTGGCAAACAAGTTCGCGATCGCACTGCTGATACTTTTGGCTTTTGGAAGAAAAAATCAGACTTCAACCCAGAATCTAATGCCCAGTTTGGCGAAGGTGGGGCGGGTACATTCTCCGATGGCAAACTCTACAGTCAAGTCAAAGATCCTCAGCATTATGGGCGCAAAGTACTAACCGAACTCGTCAATGCGGGAGCCTCACCGGAAATTCTCTATATTAACAAACCGCATATTGGCACTTTCAAACTGGTAGGAATCGTCCAAAGTATGCGTGCTAAAATCGAATCCCTCGGCGGTGAAATTCGCTTTCAAAGCCGAGTGGAAGATATCAACATCGAAAATGGACAAGTGCGGGGAGTCACCCTCGCCAGTGGCGAATATATGTCCAGCGATTATGTAGTTTTGGCGGTGGGTCATAGCGCCCGTGATACCTTCCAAATGCTATTTGATCGTGGAGTTTACATAGAGCCTAAACCTTTTTCGATTGGCTTTCGGGTGGAACATCCCCAGTCTCTCATCGACCAATGCCGTTTTGGCGCTCAGGCTGGTCATAAGCTTTTGGGTGCTGCGGATTACAAACTGGTTCACCACTGCCAAAATGGTCGTTCCGTCTATAGTTTCTGTATGTGTCCAGGGGGCTTAGTAGTTGCAGCTGCATCAGAGCCGGGGCGACTTGTCACCAATGGGATGAGCCAATACTCTCGCAATGAGCGTAATGCCAATAGTGCGATCGTTGTAGGCATCACACCTGAAGATTATCCGGGCAATGCCTTGGCGGGAATTGACTTCCAACGGCGCTTGGAAGAACGGGCTTTTGAGTTAGGCGGCGGGACTTATGAAGCTCCAGGGCAGTTGGTGGGAGACTTTCTCAACCATCGTCCCTCGACAGCATTTGGCACCGTTAAACCGTCTTATACACCTGGAGTACATTTGGGTGATTTGAGTCAGAGTTTACCAGATTATGCGATCGCAGCCATCCGTGAAGCACTTTCCGCTTTTGACAAACAAATTAAAGGTTTTGCGATGGACGATGCCGTGTTGACTGGGGTGGAAACCCGCACATCATCACCGATTCGGATTAAACGCAAAGAAGATTATCAGAGTTTAAATACAGTCGGTCTTTTTCCGGCTGGTGAAGGCGCGGGATACGCAGGGGGAATCCTCTCAGCGGGTATTGATGGTATCAAGGTGGCGGAAGCGGTGGCTTTAAGTATTTTGAGGAATGTGAGTTTGTAGTAAGCACAAAGCGTGCTTAAAAATCTAGGACTAAAGCCCTTACTACGAACTTTATTTACCCCTCTCTGCTCAGGAAAAATTGTCAGACTGACTACGCAAGATACTAAAATTTAGTTATCAATAAAAACATAATGTCTGATATTTGCCGTTTTCGTGGGGCTTGGCATACCCATTAGTTAGATTCCGATTAATCTTTGAACATGGTTGTTGACAAAAATCGAGAAGCATTCATTCCTTATACTCGCAGCGATATTATCAAACTTTGCCTGCAAGACGGTCAACTAAATGAGGCTGATGCCAAAAAATTTCAAGAATTCTGCAAAATCCTCACTGCATACTATCACTTTCGCTTCCATAAAACCTTAGAAATTATCAAAGATAATTATGTACCCTTTAACCCCAACGAAGATATTCAACCAATAACTCCACCAACCTTCGAGCAATATGATGAAATGGAATTTAACGTAGTTGATGCCTTTCACCATATTCTCGAAAGAGCAAATTATCTTCTTTTGCCTGAATCCATTGTCAAGCGATCGCTAACAACCAAATCTCTAATTGATTTGAAAACTCAAGTAGATTTTGAGGATTTTGATCGCTTTATCTGTTACTACCGAGGTAATAGTTATAAAAAGATTTGGGTAAAAAAGTTCTTCTTTTGGCGAGAAGAAAAGACTATTGATATCTTGGAACGGATTGTTTTATTTGTCAAGTTCAAAGAAGCGGCTTACTTTCTTAGAAAAAAAGCCAACATCCAAGATTTGAAATTCATTCCCGGTAAGATGTATCTTTACTGCTACAAAAATATTCCCAAGCTAGATATTGACTTACTTTTCCCCAATGTGAAAACGAGTATGACTTGGAAAGACCGCTTACTATTTGGAATTCCTGCTATTGGGGCGGCAATTCCTTTGATATTAAGAACATTACCTAATTTATTATTACTAGTTGCTGCAATTTTGCTAGTGCTAAATGTGTCATTTATAATTGAATTATTAAATGTAGAGTTAGAGCAAGTCAGAAATTTTATGCCAGTTTTGGTGGCAACTTTATCATTAACTATATCTTTGGGCGGATTTGCCTTTAAGCAATACACTAATTACAAAAATAAAAAAATCCAATTCCAAAAAACAGTTACCGATACGTTATTTTTCCAAAATTTAGCTAACAATACTAGTGTTTTTCAAATGTTTATTGAATTGGCAGAAGAAGAAGAATGCAAGGAAATTATTCTGGTATACTATCACTTACTTACCAGCCCTACACCGATAAGCCCTCAACAATTAGATTCTCGCATCGAAACTTGGATGGAGAATAAATTAGGCACAAAGATTAACTTTGATATTCAAGGGCCTCTAAGCAATTTAGAAGATATTCGTGGTCAAGTAATTCCAAACAGCGAAACAACAGACAATGTACCAGAAATCCCTTTACTAACATATAATCAGCAGGGAGCGTGTCAAGTTCTCCCCTTAGATGATGCTAAAGCAGTGATTGATTATGTTTGGGATAATGCCTTTCAATATAACGGGATAATCTTGTAGGCAACCGCAGTTGCAACGTACCTAACTGATCCAAATAAATTCGCTGCACTTGCTCGCTGTTTAAAAAAATTGTAGTTGAGAGCGATCGCTAAACCATAATACAAACCGGAAATTGCAAAATCTGCTCGATTCTATCTTAATACAACTCATATTTCATTAACTGACAGGGCAACGCTCCGTTATACACTGCAATTCGCTGGGATGATTTTAGTCCAATCGATTGAGACAATTCCTTGTTGCCACTCAAGACAAACGCAGTCCAGCCTTTGAAGCGTTGTTTCAGCACATCGCCCAAAAGTTTGTAAAATGCCCCTAAATCGCTATCTCTCCCCAGCCGTTCGCCATAAGGTGGATTGCAGAATAAAACCCCACTATCTGCGGGGGCGACAACATCAGCAAGTTCCATTTGAGAAAACCATACATGGTTATCAACGCCGCAATTTTGAGCATTGTTAATGGCTTGCTCAATTATATTTTCATCGCGATCGCTTCCCCAAATAGGTGCGGGCAGGTTATCCAGTTGGCTATCCTTAGCTTCTTGCAGCAGCTTTTCTAAAAGGGATAAATCAAAATCGAGCCAATTTTCAAATCCAAAGGATTCACGAAACAGCCCTGGTGCTATATTCAGTGCCTTTAAGCTAGCTTCGAGAGGTAAAGTGCCAGATCCACAGAGAGGGTCATAAAACATCTGGTTTGGCTGCCAACCCGAAAGTTGAATCAAGGCAGCAGCTAAAGATTCCTTGAGAGGGGCTGCTCCAACCGCAGGACGGTAGCCTCGGCGATGCAGACTATTTCCAGAACTGTCGAGTTTAACGGTACAACTATCGCGTTCAATATGAACATTAACCCGCACATCTGGTTCATGAAGCTCTACATTTGAACGTTCGCCCAGATTTTCTTTCTGCTGGTCAACGATCGCATTTTTGATCTGGAGAGATGTGAAGTGGCTGTGGTTGAGGTGATTGTTTTTACCTGTAGTATTCACTGCCAAAGTCATGTCTGGCGTGAGATAGTTTTGCCAATCGATACTCTGGATGCCGCGATAGAGATCCTTGGCATCAAGGCATGGAAACTCATGAATATTCACCAAGATTCGGAACGGCAGCCTAGCCCAGAGGTTGACGCGATAAAGTAGGGTGCGATCGCCCTCAAAGGCTACACCGCAAAACCCTGGCTCCACTGAATGAGCGCCCAGCTGCTCTAACTCCTGAGCCGCCAGGGTTTCTAATCCACGAGCAACCGTTGCAAAATACTGATTCATCCTCTAATCCAAAGCATTATCTTCACTGCTAACCCATTGACGCACTTTAGCTTAACTCATATCTTGTGACATTCTCTGTTAAGTCTGCGATTATAACCTTAGTAGAGTACAACGAATTAAATCAGGAGGCAGAAGGTAAACCCCATAAATAAATTTACTTGCTCTAAAAGAAAATGGCTGAGGGCAAAAAATATATTTTCTTCCTCGTGCCTCTCTTCGGTAACTCAGCATAACAAGCCCCAGACAAAGGAAATCAAGCTGGAGTCAGAACACAGCAAATATTTTTTGAAAGAGATTATATTTTCTTCATTTTAAGTACTACCTTAAATCAATTAACCTTGCTAATATCAAGCTGAATTAGTATTGCATTTTGTAATACAATCTATTAATTAAAATCGTCAGAGGGATAAATAATGACTTTAGTATCTGATATTGTTCTGCTAAAAGACTTAACATCATCATCAGATAAGGATTTGGGACGGGTAAAAGCTGTGCTTCCTGCGACGGTAAATCGGTTAACCAACCCGATGTTAGCGAGTATCTTTGGTGATGGACTGAAATTTGGTATTGCTTCCTTCAAGGATAAGCCAATACCGCCTCTTGGGGGTTACGCTGACTATGTATATAAACCAGAAGTCGCTTTGACAAATAATGTAACAATAATTAAAGATAAAATCTTTGATTTGAAAGCATTTGGTGGCAATGATGGGCGCGAATCACAATTAGACGCACTTTTGTACGCAGCTTTAGATAGCGGTGGCAGTCTCGCTTACAGAGTCGGTTCATTTCGTGTTGTTATAATTGCCACCGATAGTATTTATCACGTTGCAGGCGATCGTGCAGCAGTTAGTCCAAGTGATACTATTGCTAATAATGGAGATGGTGTAATCGATCCTAATGAAGATTATCCAGAGATTGGACAAGTAAAAACTGCGCTAGAAGCAAATAATATTATTCCAATTTTTCTCACTACGAGTGATGTTGCAGTCGATTACCAGACACTAGTTACCCAGTTTGGTCGAGGCGCTGTACTGACTCTTGGTTCTAAAAGTGAGAATTTTGCTGATGCCATAAAAGAGGCAGTTGCTCGATCCAGAAATGTCATAAGTACTGATGTTGTTACGACAAATAGAGACGATACCTTTAGCTGGGGGAATTTTTCGGCTGGCAATAAGGTTATTTTTGCTGGGGATGGTAATGACAAGATTTCGCTTTCTGGTGTTATTGGTAACCATTACATTGATGGGGGGGCTGGTTCTGACATCCTTGTTGGTGGAGATGGTATAAACAGAATAGATGGGGGTAGTAATGACGACAAGCTTGTGGGGGGCAAGGGTAATGATATTCTTTTTGGCAGTAGTGGAAAAGATACTCTGATCGGGAACATTGGCAACGATTATCTACACGGAGATACTGGGAATGACTACCTAAAAGGAGGCGCTGGGTTAGATAAGTTTGCATTTGCAACAGGATCAAAGTTTGATATTAACGAACTCGGAGTTGATATTATTAGTGACTTCAATCCTAAGCAAGACAAGATCCAACTATCTAAATCTACCTTTACCGCTCTAAGTAACTCAGTTTTCCCAACTAAATTAAACTCCGCAGACTTTGCCACAGTGACAAGCGATACTTTAGCAGCAAGCAGTTGGGCGGTGATTGTTTATAATAGCGCAAATGGTAGTCTTTTTTATAACCCCAATGGTTCGGCAGATGATTTTGCTGATATAAATTCCGGGGGTAAATTTGCACAATTGGGTGCTAGCTCCTTTCCTGCTCTAACTACCACTAGTTTTGAGGTAGTTTTGTGATTGATTTAGCTTAATTTTCAACTTCCCATAAGAGACTTCCAAGGAATAAAATACTCAGTAAGATCCCAGGCAAATGAATTGAACTGAAATTAATCTATAATTTTTTAAAATCAATCATTGTCTGACGATAAGTATCTGGCAAACCTGTATCAAAACACTTGCCCTTAACAACGTATCCTGTCATTCCCTGTTCCTTACATAATCTATCAAGACAAGAGGTTAACTGAAATTCGCCTCGTTCTCGGAAATTTTGGTTGATGTGTTCTGCTAAAAAGTCAAAAATTTTTGGCGTTAGTAAATACAAACCAAATATACATAAAAACTCATTTTCTGCCATTCCCTGTACACGCAAATGTTGTTGTGCATAGTCAATGGCAGGTTTTTCATAGAGTTGTGTAACTTCCAGAATCGAGTTTAACTCTTGCCAAACTCCTGTTACACATCCAGATGTATGAAGATTTTCTGCTGGCGTTGTAGTTAAACTAACAACGCTTTGATTAACTTGCTCATAAACATCTAAAAGTTGACTAGCACAAGATTTCTCAATATCAGATGTATAAATGTGGTCGCCCAACATTAGCAAAAACGGCTCATCTTGCACCCAATCTTTGGCACAAAATACCGCATGACCATAGCCTAATTGCTCCTCTTGCAATAGTATGGTAATTTTGCTGCCTAAATCTTCGAGATATCGGCTATATTCTTGATTTTGCGGTGAAAGTTTATTTAAAAGTTCTTTTTTGGGTGGGTTCTTCAATAAATCTTCAAATACTTCTTGATCATCCGGCTGTACCACAATCCCCACTTCTGTAATTCCAGCACTAATTGCCTCTTCAATAATTGCTAAAATCACAGGTTTTGCCCTACCATCTCGATCAATAATCGGAAAAAGTTCTTTTTTCACAACTTTAGTAGCTGGAAACAACCGAGTCCCAAAACCAGCTACCGGAATCACAGCTTTTCTAACTTTATTTTTCTGCATAAATCCTCAATCCTCATCAGCTTAAAATCTCCCGTGCTCCCTGCCCCCTGCCTCTTAGTCATATCATGCCCGCATAATTAGTTATGCTAACCACAGCCATTACACCCCACCCCCAGCCCCTCCCCGCCTGCGGGGCTACCGTGTATACACAAGTCGGATGTAAAGTAGGTGCAGAGGATTTTTGAGAAGCAAAAACTATGGATAATCCAATCTTAATTCACGCATCGACGACACCAGGAACGGCATTTGGAGACCCAAGGCTGATAAAA
>NZ_DASQZC010000707.1:0-6415 GCF_035638895.1 Nostoc sp.
GTTTTATTAAATTCGAGCAAATGTCAAAAAATGAGCGAACGGACAGTCTAAACTCCAGTACAAAGTTTTATTTGATTTTTTTAAATAAAATAAACTTGTATTTAAATTATAAATAAACGTAAAAAAATAGAAGGACGTAAAGAAAAAAGGAAAACATCATGAACTTTAGAAAACTGAAGGCAGGTATTGCCACGCTCGCACTTCTTGAATTATTTTTGCTAAGTTCACCATTTATAAAGGTAGCAGGTGCTTCACTCCCCACCAGCCAAGCTTTTCGACAGGTCAAGTTGAAAAAACTCTCAACTGAAAGGGAAAAAATATTATCGTCAGCCAAGATTAACAATAAAAAAATCTTACTTAGCAGAACACAGAGCCTTAACTGGAGTGGTTGGAGCGAAGTATCTGGAAATGGCATCACTAACTTAGCAGATACCGCTACTTTCTACAACAACAAACTTTATCTGTTTGGTATAGGCACTGACGATCGCCACTATGTAAACGTATACGACTCTAATGGCTGGAGTGGTTGGAGTGAAGTACCTGGCAATGGCATCACTAAATTATCAGATACCGCTACTGTCTACAACAACAAACTTTATCTGTTTGGTATAGGCACTGACGGTCGCCACTATGTAAATGTCGGTCAATGAAACTACTATAGCGATCCGATATTGATTTTTTCAAAAATCTAAGTATATGTAGGGTGTGTTACGGCTTCCGTAACGCACCATCCGAAGGTTTTGGTGCGTTAGCCTACGGCATAACACACCCTACGTGTATTTCAAAAATCAAATATGAGTCCTATAGTACAGTACGGCGGAAATAAGTAGACCATTAAATAGCCAAAACTTTGCCCTTGTATGACCATTTAAAAGGTTTAGCCATTGTTTGGTTAAAGTAGTCAATAAAATCTCCGATTCTATTTTTAAAATCATTTAAATAAACAGTCGCTAAATAAATAACCCGAAACCCTCTCCCTAAGAGCTATTCAGACCTGAAGAATGTGCTTGGGTAGGTTAATTAAACCGCATGAAGTTCCAACGAATGAATCAGATTCCAGGGTGTCAAAACTTGCGATCGCATTCTCGGAATTTTTTCGGGTTGAACCAGTTTATGTCTTCTGTAAACCTTCTGTGATAAGCATTTGTGCCTTTATAAATCTGAATATCAACAAAATTGAGCGAACCGACCGTAAAGACAGCAGTCTCAACTAGGCTAATAGACCCTGCGTTGAAAATTGAAAGTCGGGAGTAGGGAAATCCGAATAAGAAAATGGGGGCAAACAACGCTCAAAAAAGGTGCGATCGCCTAAGTTATGCTTTTAAAATCCTAATTGGTATCATGCCCTTCTATGTTCTCCGGGTTTATTCTAGGAAACAGAGGGTTAGGCTGTATTAACCACTATCATCATTTCAGATACTAACATCGAAGAATTACCAATTATGCTAGAACAAGGCACTATCAGTATTCATACTGAGAATATTTTCCCGATCATCAAAAAATCGCTTTACTCAGATCACCAAATCTTCTTGCGGGAGCTGGTTTCCAACGCTGTAGACGCTATCCAAAAGCTGAAAATGGTATCCCGCGCCGGAGACTACACTGGAGATATCGGCGAACCAGAAATTGAAATTGCCATTGACAAAGATAACAAAACCCTATCCATCTCCGATAACGGTATCGGGATGACCGCAGATGAAGTTAAGAAATATATCAATCAAGTTGCCTTTTCTAGTGCTGAAGAATTTATTCATAAGTATGAAGGCAAATCAGATCAACCGATAATTGGTCACTTCGGACTTGGTTTTTACTCTTCCTTCATGGTGGCGCAAAAGGTAGAGATTGATACACTGTCATACCAAGAAGGAGCGCAGGCGGTTCACTGGACTTGCGATGGTTCCCCAGCTTTCACCCTAGAAGAATCGCCCCGGACAACTCGCGGCACTACTATTATTCTCAGCTTACAAGGGGAAGAAGAGGAATTTCTAGAGTCAGCACGGATTAAGAATCTTGTCAAGACCTACTGTGATTTCTTGCCAGTACCAATAAAACTGGAAGGTGAAGTATTAAATAAGCAAAAAGCACCGTGGCGAGAGTCTCCGAGTAATCTGAGTCAAGAAGATTATTTAGAGTTTTATCGCTACTTGTATCCTTTTCAAGAAGAACCTCTATTGTGGGTACATTTAAATACAGATTATCCCTTTATCATCAACGGGATTCTGTATTTCCCCAAAATGAGGCCGGATGTAGATGTTACGAAAGGGCAGATCAAGCTATTTTGCAATCAAGTTTTTGTTAGCGACAACTGCGAAGAAATTATCCCGCAATTTCTCACTCCAATGCGGGGTGTGCTTGATAGTACCGATATTCCCCTGAACGTATCGCGCAGTTCCTTGCAAGGCGATCGCACCGTGCGGAGAATTGGTGATTACATTGCTAAAAAAGTAGGCGATCGCCTCAAAGAACTTTTCCGCGACAACCGCGAACAATACATTAGCGCCTGGAAGGATCTTGGTACTTTTGTAAAATTCGGCGTTCTCAACGACGAGAAATTCAAAAAACAAATCGAAGATATTATCGTCTTCCGCACCACCGCCAAGCTGACAGAAAAAGTTGCTGCTGAAACTCCAGTGGTTGAAGTACAGTCTTCAGAAGGGGATGCTTGGCAAGATGTCACTCCTTCACCCAGTTCTGACTTAGCACCCAGCGCTCCTTATACCACGCTGAAAGAGTACCTCGAACGCAACAAAGAACGTAACGAAAACCGAGTTTTCTACAGCACCGATGAAGCAACCCAAGCTACATACATAGAACTGCATAAAAATCAAGGTTTGGAAGTCCTGTTTATGGACTCCTTCATCGACACCCACTTTATCAACTTCCTAGAGCGGGAATATCAGGATGTCAAGTTTACGCGGGTAGACTCCGATTTAGATAATACTCTGCTGGAACAAGATAAAGATAAGGAAATTGTTGATCCCAAGACGAATAAAACTCGGAGTGAGACAATCAAAGAGTTATTTGAGAAATCTCTCAATAAACCCAAACTCAATATCCGCACCGAAGCTTTAAAATCAGACGATCCTCATGGTACACCACCTGCGATCGTGCTTCTACCAGAGATTCTCCGCCGTATGCGGGAAATGAACGCCATGATGATGCAGCAGCAGTCGGTAGAGTTTCCCGAAGATCACGTTTTGCTGGTGAATACTGCTCACCCGTTGATTCAAAATCTGGCAAATCTTAACCAAGGTACTATTATTCAAGGTGACGGTCAATCCTCTACCGATCAGTTAGTGAACTTGATTTGCCAACACGTTTACGATTTAGCGCTGATGTCTCAAAAAGGATTTGATGCTGAGGGAATGAAATCCTTCGTCGAGCGATCGAATGAGGTACTTACCAAGCTGACAGAACAAGCTAGTAAGTAAGAATAGTTAGGAGTTTTGAGTTTTGAGTTTTGAGTTTGGAGTTATTTCTTCCCCTGCTCCCTCATCTCCCCACTCCCCACTCCCCACTCCCTACTCCCCACTTCTGTTGCCTAAGACCTAAAATGGAAAGGCTGTATTAAAATAACAATCTGGAGATACTTGCTATGTCGCGTCGCTGTGAACTAACTGGTAAGAAGGCAAATAACGCCTTTGCTGTTTCCCACTCCCACCGCCGTACTAAACGCCTTCAGCACGCTAATCTGCAAAGCAAGCGTGTTTGGTGGGAAGCTGGAAATCGTTGGGTGAAGTTAAAGCTGTCTACCAAAGCAATTAAAACCCTACAAATTAATGGGTTAGAAGCAATGGCAAAAGAAGCTGGCATTAACCTAAATCATTACTAAGTGAAATACAGGTGATTAAGGGCGTACAGGTAGCTGTGCGCCCCTAATGCTAATTACATCTTGAGTAGTAGGCTTTTTAATACGCTTCGGATAAGGTTTTTTGATGAAAATTATATATAAAGACGCGATAAATCGCCGTCTCTACAAAAGACTGATTATTGTAAAAACGGCGAGTTATCGCGTCTCTTCCTTTAACTGAACCGTATTGGCTCTGTACCCAAAATTAATTACGAATTATTCAATCATTGCTGTTGTATCTGCTTTTGTACCCAAAGACGAAAAGCCTTGAGCGTTGCATTTCTGCCTGCTGTTGTACTTTGCTCTAGATATTGGGGAATCGTTTCAATTAGTTTAAATTTAGGAAAATTTAGGCTTTGCTGAGACTCTACATAATGCCCGTCTTCCAGAAGATTAATATGGAGCTTTCCTTTATCAAAACGCCAAAGCTCAGGCACTTTTAAAGCTTCATAGATATTAGGATGAGTGCGAGAAGTAATATCAATCTCTAAAGCTAAATCTGGAGGGGGGTCTACTGTTAAATCTAGCCGCTTCTTGCCGCGAATCTTGGATTCATTTTTTATATAGAAACACTGATCAGGTTCTATACCTTTAGCCATTACTTGGTTTTTGAAAGTTGTAGAACCAAGACATCTAAACTCAATATCTAATTCTTCCAAAAGCGCTTTAACTAAATCGCTAATAATTTCTTTATCGTCTTCATGTTCTGGCAGTGGTGCCATAATCTCCAGTATTCCCCTGTCATAAGCAATTCGTGCAGCACGATGCTCACCTAAATCCTCTAGAATTGCTTCTAATTCCTGCCAGGTTACATCTCGCAGTAATACCCTTTGTCCTGGTGGAACATGGATGCGCTTTAATTCCAACAACATCATTTCCACTCCCAGTAGCTCAAACCTAAATTTAGCTTACTCCAGTTAATGCAACAATTGTTTGCTGCAATTTTCCGATGCTTGGATACACAGCAGTTTGTCGTCAGATATCGCCTGCTTAAAAAGCTCTTTATTGAAGTGTAGGGGGCGATCGCTCCTAAAAAAGTGTAATTTAAAAAAAAACCTCTGGAAGCTCCAGAGGCTTTGGTTCCTGATTTAGTTTCTATTGCTTACTACAATTTCTCCTCGGTCATTTCCCGATAATCAAGGAAATTATCACAACTATTCATAACATCACGCTGATTACCAGGAAATCTAGAGGAGGATACCTTGTTAATAGCGCAAATTAATTCTTCACCTGTGGTTGCGAATCAGGAATCGTTACATCTATTGGTGTCACCTTTGCTGCTAGCTGCGTCAATGGCGGTTGAATAGCGGTTTGATTCCCCACCACTAGAGTCACGATCTTTTCTGGCTTGAGGTATTCTCGTGCTACTCGTTGCACATCAGCAGCTGTGGTGGCGGCGATGGCTTTTTGATAGCGAAAGAGAAAATCAGCAGGATAGCCGTAATATTCGTATCGCATCAACCGTGATAAGGTTTGGCTGGGGTCTTGAAAGTTAAATACAAAGGAGTTAAGTGTAGACTCTTTTGCAAAAGCGAGTTCTTTTGCTGTAACTCTTTGAGTTTGGATGCGCTTGATTTCATCTTGTAAGGCTTTGACAAACTGGACGGTAGCATCTGATCGCGTTTGTCCACCAGCAATAAACATGCCAGGATAGTCGTAGCGAGGACTCCACTCGCCATAAACAGAGTAAGCTAAACCTTGACGCGATCGCACTTCATTAAATAAGCGTCCACCAAATCCACTTAACACCCCATTCAATACATCTAGCGCCGGATAATCAGGATTGTCAAACCGTCCACCTAAATGGCCAATAAGCACACTACTTTGTGTTAATTGTGGCTGATTGACAAAAAAGACTCCACCTGTATTAGCTGGCGAAACGTTTGGTAATTTGGGTTTAGCAATACCTGGGTTACGGTTCCAGTCGCCAAAATTAGCTTGAATGAGCGATCGCATTTTCTTAGAGTCAAAATCCCCCACAATCCCTAAAATCATATTATTGGGGTGGAAATATTGCTGATAAAACTTGAGCAAATCCTCACGCTCAACCTGATCCACCGTTGCATACTCTATCGTGCGACCATAAGGACTATCTTTCCCATAGATCAATTTCTTAAATTCTCGACTAGCAATACTATCTGGATCGTCATTGCGACGAGCAATGCCACCCTTAGCCTGTGTCTTAGCCAAGTCTAGCTTTTCTTGAGCAAATACTGGCGATCGCAGCACCTCGGCAAACAGCCCAAACACCGTTTCTAAATCTTCACTCAAAGCATCAAAGCTAGCACCGCCAGAAGCTTCACTAATACTAGCTTCCACAGATGCCGCCCGTTGTTCCAATATCTCGTTGAGTTCATCAGGCGAATGCTTCTTAGTTCCTCCAGTTCGCATCACCGCGCCTGTAAAACCAGCTAAACCAACTTTTTGTCGTGGTTCCAAGCGATTTCCTGTCCGCACAAACGCCGTTCCATTCACCAACGGCAATTCGTGATCTTCCATTAAATAGACAATCAAGCCGTTTTGAAGCACAAACCGCTCATACTTTGGTATCTTAATTTCAGGTAG
>NZ_DASQZC010000708.1:0-2582 GCF_035638895.1 Nostoc sp.
ATACTGGCCCGCGTCCAGGTGGTTCTATTACCGCCGCCCTTTTCCTTAAGCAATTCGTCAAAGATACACCTTGGGCGCACTTAGATATTGCTGGCCCAGTGTGGACAGATAAAGAAAATGGCTACGACAGTGCGGGGGCAACCGGCTACGGCGTTCGGACGCTAGTTAATTGGGTAGAAGGGAGTGGGGAGTAGGGAGTAGGGAGTAGGGGGCAGGGGGAGCAGGGGGAGCAGGGGAGGCAGGGGAGGCAGGGGAGGCAGGGGAGGCAGGGGAGGATGAGGGAGACAAGGCGAATAATCAATCCCCAATCCCCAACTCCCAGTCCCTAATCCCCAACCTCCACTCCCCACTCCCTACTCCCAAACAATTCGTGCTATCTTGAGCTTGCCAGCAAAAATTGTTGCAATAGTAACAGAAATAATTTGGCGGTCAGAAAGTTAAGCTTTTTCGGCAAAGCTATCTGGTAAAATTTGTAAGGTTTCTAGAAACTGTGAGCAATGGGATCGACTCGCGTAAGGATCGCAATTGACGCAATGGGGGGGGATCACGCACCCGGTGAAATCGTTGCTGGCGCATTGCGAGCAAGGGAAGAACTGGGTGTAGATGTATTACTGGTTGGTGATCCTCAACAAATAGAAGCTGCCTTGCCGCCGAAAACGAATTTAGGGCAGGTGGAGATCGTTCCTGCTGAGGAAGCGATCGCTATGGATGAGGAGCCTTTAAATGCAGTTAGACGCAAACGCAAGGCTTCTATCAATGTGGCGATGGATTTAGTCAAGCAGCAAAAAGCAGATGCCGTGTTTTCTGCCGGTCACTCTGGGGCAGCGATGGCATCAGCTTTGCTCCGCTTAGGACGATTGCCGGGAATTGACCGCCCAGCCATAGGGACTGTTTTTCCCACGATTATTGCTGGTAAGCCAGTGTTGGTACTTGATGTCGGCGCGAATGTAGATTGCCGTCCGAAGTTTTTAGAGCAGTTTGCCGTCATGGGATCGGCTTACAGTCAATATGTCTTAGGTACAACTGAACCGAAGGTAGGTTTGCTGAATATCGGTGAAGAAGACTCTAAAGGCAATGATGCAGCCGTCCGCGCTCACCAACTACTACGCGAAAATTCTCAAATAAATTTTATTGGCAATGCCGAAGGGCGTGATGTGCTTTCCGGTCGCTTTGATGTGATTGTCTGCGATGGCTTTGTGGGCAATGTATTATTAAAATTTGCTGAAGCCGTCGGAGAAGTGATTCTGCAAATTCTGCGAGAAGAATTACCTCAAGGATTACACGGTCAAATCGGTTCTGCACTTTTAAAACCAAACCTGAAGCGGGTTAAGCAGCGCATGGATCACGCAGAGCACGGCGGTGCTTTGCTGCTAGGCGTGGCGGGAGTCTGTTTTATCGGTCACGGTAGCTCACAAGCTCCTTCAATTTTTAATGCTATTCGCATGGCAAAAGAAGCTGTTGACAACCAAGTGCTACAACGCATTCAGTCCCAATATATCCTAGAGCGCGAAAGCGGTTAGCGATTCAGTCATAAGTCATGAGTCATTTGTCATTTGTCATTTGCAAGGACGAAAGACAAAAGACAAAGACAAGGGACAAAAGACAAAAAGCTGATAGCTGGGGAGATTAGGAGTGCAAAATTTAGGCGTAGCAATTACCGGAAGTGGTTCGGCAGTACCAGCAACTTCCCTACACAACCAGACATTGAGTGAAGTAGTTGAAACATCAGATGAGTGGATAACTACAAGAACTGGAATTCGTCAACGGCGATTAGCCCTGCCATCTGAATCCTTGAGCGTGCTAGCTACTGCCGCCAGCAGTCAAGCGATCGCAGCTTCAGGAATTAAACCAGAAGACCTAGACCTGATTCTGCTAGCGACTTCCACCCCTGATGATTTGTTTGGTAGTGCTTGTCAAGTACAGGCGCAATTGGGAGCCACCAACGCAGTAGCTTTTGACTTGACAGCAGCCTGCTCTGGCTTTGTGTTTGGTCTAGTTACAGCAGCCCAATACATTAGAACAGGTGTATATAAAAATGTATTGTTGATTGGGGCAGATATCTTGTCTCGCTGGGTAGATTGGGAAGATCGGCGGACTTGTGTATTGTTTGGTGATGGTGCAGGGGCAGTAGTATTACAAGCTGATAAAAGCGATCGCTTATTAGGATTTGCCCTTAAAAGTGATGGCACTCAAAACCATCACCTCAACCTTGCTTATGCAGGCGCTTCCCAAGAACTGCTCACTGGTGTCAATGTCACCAAAGGCACTTACCAACCTATTACTATGAACGGCAAAGAAGTCTACCGCTTTGCTGTGCAAAAAGTGCCCGAAATCATTGATAAAGCTTTATTTCAAGCCAACCTCAGTGTTGACAAAATAGATTGGCTGCTGTTGCATCAAGCTAATCAGAGGATTATTGATGCTGTTGCCCAACGGCTGAATGTCCCAGAACATAAAGTTATAAGTAATCTCGCCCAGTACGGCAATACGTCCGCTGCTTCCATTCCCTTAGCTTTAGATGAAGCAGTGCGACAAGGTAAAATTAAACCCAATGACATCGTTGCTGCATCCGGCTTTGGTGC
>NZ_DASQZC010000709.1:0-1884 GCF_035638895.1 Nostoc sp.
TTAGTTGGGTTGCTCTACATCCCCAGTGCTTGGTGTTAGTCCTGGTGCTTCTGATGAGGAGGTAAGGGAAGCATACCGGAAACTAGCACGACAACATCATCCAGATAACGGCGGTTCTGCTGATCAGATGGCTGCAATCAAAGCTGCTTATGAACAGGCAAAGCAGGTTGACTATAAGGTGCAACTATGAACATTAATCCTGATAAAGAATTTGAACAGTATTTAAAAGACCCTGGAGATCCAGAACTCAAGGCACTAGGACTTGTACGATAGCCTCAAAGAGAAAAAGTAAGTCTCATTATCTAGTTCGCGTAACTCATCCGCGAACAGTTTTTCTTTGTTTTACCCTCTATTTCTCCTTAACCGAGCAGTATTGAGTTAAGCCTTACCCACTGCACGGCTTGCAACAATTTGTGTTGACACAGCTTGGAAGTCCCCTGCGCTGCTTTTAAGCTAAACGCTATATAATTCAAGCTTCACAACCTCGATGACATTAATTTGGCACAGCGACAAATAAAAACTCCTGTATAGTTTTATAAGTAAAAGCGTAGATAAGTATAATTACTTATATAAATATTTACCATTGCATAGAATATAATAAAAAATTTATTCCAAAGCTAAAAAGGTTGATTTATAAGCTTTTGAAGTAAGTGTGACATTGCTCGGTTGTGCCTCATCAGAATTTCTCCTACTAGCTGCCTTCATACTTTTTATAATTCCTTTAAAAATATTTCAGTAATCATCCAGATGACTTAAGACTAGTAAATTAACAAAAATGGTTATCAAGGTATAACAGGTCAGGCTCTATAAAACTATTATCGTCAAAATATTCTTGAAACATTTGCCTTGTTAAAGTTACTGTTCTAGTCATTATTATGATAATCCTAATTACAAAATATGACTATTATCATAATTTGAGTGAGTAAGGATTACGAGCATCTTTTAAAAATGAATAAGGCTGCTATGTAGTCTATTCTGACTCGCATTATTCTGCCGCCTCACAGCCGAAAAATTCATTTTATCAACGGCTTTACTACACCAATATCGAGCATAAAAACTGAAATGAATAATCAACATTTGCGTGTCGATTCTAAACATATTATTGTCTTCATTGATTCTGCCGTAGAGAATTACCAACAACTAGTTAAAGGTGTAATACCACAAGCAGAAGTAATTGTCCTCACTTCCCAGCAGGATGGTGTTGAGCAAATCACCGCAGCTTTACAAGGACAAGTTTGCTTCACCAGCGTTCACATTGTTTCTCACGGTGCGCCAGGAACTCTTTATCTGGGAAACACGGAACTGAGTCTTAGCACTCTGGATCGCTACTCCGAACACCTGAAGGCTTGGTTCACTCCATCCCTGTTACTTTATGGTTGTAATGTGGCCATGGGTGATGCAGGAGAGGAATTCCTTACAAAACTTCACTACTTTACAGATGCAGCGATCGCTGCATCCACAACACCAATTGGAAATGCAGCACTTAATGGAAACTGGGAACTAGATAAAAATTTAGGAGCAGTAGAATTTTGTCCAGCATTTCTTCCATCTGTGATGGAAAGTTATTCTACAGTATTTGAACAGTCTAACCCTATAGTGGTAGGCAATACCAGTTATTTTACCACCTACGACAATATCAATGGCACAGAACTCTGGAGAATTGATGCCAACACTGGCAATCCAGTACTAGTCGCAGACATTAATCCCGGTAGTGCCTCCTCTAATCCCAGCAATTTCACAGTTCTAGGTAATATCCTCTACTTTACTGCCAACAATGGTTACAATGGCACAGAACTGTGGAGAATAGACCAAAATGGCTATCCACAACAAGTACAAGACATTAATCCTGGCAGTGCCTCCTCTAATCCCCGCAACTTCACAGTT
>NZ_DASQZC010000710.1:0-8822 GCF_035638895.1 Nostoc sp.
CCAATCTCCTCGTAAGCACTGGTATTCAACAACAAATGCTGTGGTGTCACTTCTGCTGTTACCCAACTAGGTTTCTCCTGACGCAGCAAATCTGCTTCTTCAGCAGTTGACATGTGCAAAATATGCAAACGACGTTGATATTTTTGAGAAAGTTTTAATGCCAGTTGGGTTGCAAGCAAAGCCGCTTGATTATCTTGAATTTGCGAGTGAACGGCTGGATCGTGGATGTTGGCAAATTCTTGGCGGCGTTGGTTAATTCTAGCTTGGTCTTCGGCATGAACAGCAATCAAGCGATCGCCTTTAGCAAATATCGCCTCCAATGCTGTTTCGCCATCAACTAACAACTGACCATGCATCGACCCCATGAAAATCTTAATTCCCGATGTTGGCTTTGCTAAGAGCAAATCTGGTAGATTCTCTGCTGTTGCCCCAATAAAAAAGCCATAATTAACCAAGGACTTTTGTGAGGCACGTTGTAGCTTATCGTCTAAAGCCTGCTGTGTCGTTGTCAGGGGGCGCGTATTGGGCATTTCTAAAAAAGAAGTGACTCCCCCTTTAGCACAGGCGCTACTGGCGGTGAATAAATCTTCCTTGTGTTCTAGTCCAGGTTCTCGGAAATGCACCTGCGGATCGATGACTCCTGGCAACAAAGTTAACCCTTCTGCGTCAATTTCAGTGGCTAGTGCCGTTTCAGGGATTTCTGGTGCAACTTCGACTATTTGGCGATCGCGGATCAATACATCCCCAATCATCAGTTCACCATTGGGTAGAATTATGCGAGCGCGGCGAATCAGTAAAATTTGTGGAGATGGCATAGGGTTAGTTTTGTTGAGATAGGGAGCTATGTATTACAGAGAATTATGCTTTCAGGTTAAACTTATTCGCGATCAGAGTAACCAATTTTTGCCGTGGGTTAAAAAAAAAGTTTATTTTTAATTTATGAAGAACCCCGTCAATCAATTTTGGATTTTAGGTTTCACCTTTGGTGCGCTTCCAGCGCAACTTGGATTTTGGATTGACCATAGCCTAGAAAGAATCCGGTTTGGGTATTTTACATTGGTTTCGGCCATCAGAGGCGAGTTATGACCCAAAACAAACGCCCTAATCCAAAATCTAAAATCCCCAATCTAAAATTGGTAGTCAAGATAGGAGCATGACTAGGAAATTAAAATTTTCCCGTTAAGATTAACAGATAAAGTCTTACTAGGCGAGTTAATTACCTACATTTTTCCTTTAGTTAAGTAATTTCATACAAAATAAAGTGTCTGATAACAACTCTAGTCAACAACCCGATAATTCTTGGATCGCAGAGCTAGGTAGAACGATTGTATTGAGTATTGTTCTAGCTCTGGGAATTCGTACCTTTGTTGCTGAAGCACGCTGGATTCCTTCTGGATCAATGGAACCGACTCTGCATGGTACGCCAAACCAGTGGGAGGCAGATAAAATCATTGTCGATAAGTTGAAGTATAAATTTGCTGACCCGCAACGGGGAGATATTGTAGTATTTTCGCCAACAAAAGAGCTACAAAAAGAACAATATCAAGATGCTTTTATTAAACGTGTAATTGGCTTACCTGGAGAAAAAGTACAACTTAAGGATGGCAAAGTCTATATCAATAACAAACCCCTCCCAGAAGCCAATTACCTCGGTTCTGCTCAGAGTACAGTCATTGATGTTTGCCAATCAGGGCCACAACCACCTTTTTTGGCCAAACCCCAGACTATACCAATCGGCTCATATTTAGTACTAGGTGATAATCGTAACAATAGTTACGATGGTCGCTGCTGGGGTGTTGTCCCCCGCGAGAATATTATTGGACGGGCTGTAGTTCGTTTCTGGCCTCTAAATCATGTTGGAGGAATAGATAAATCGCCAATATATCCGTAATTAACAATATTATTGACATTATTGAAGCTCCCCTGGTTGAACAAGTAACGCGAGTGCTTACTTTGGAAAACCAGGGGAGTCATTGGTCATTGGTCAAAAGTTAAAAATTCTTCCCCTACCCCCTGCCTCTCACTACCATGATGCCTTACCTAGCCAAGATTTTACTGTATCCAGTTAAATCACTGGATGGTGTTGAAGTTGAGAACGCTAGAGTTCTTGCCAGTGGCGCACTACAGCATGACCGCGAGTTTGCCATCTTTGACGAACAGGATAGATTTGTCAATGGCAAACGTCATGCTAAAATCAATCTAATAAGATCGCAATTTGCACTCTTAAGTAGAACTATCTCGTTGCACATCCCAGGCGGCGACTCACAACAAATTTTTCATCTTGATGAAGAACGGCCAGCATTAGAAGCAACTATGAGTAATTTTTTTGAGTTTGCTGTCACATTAAAGCAAAATTCTCTGATGGGTTTTCCTGACGATACATACTCACCTGGGCCAACGGTAATTAGTACAGCAACATTGGCAGAAGTAGCTTCTTGGTTTCCCGGTTTAAGTGTAGATGAAATACGCCGTCGGATGCGTGCCAACATCGAGATTGATGGTGTACCAGCATTTTGGGAAGATCGGCTATTTAATGAACAAGGTGATTTTGTCTCCTTTCGAGTGGGAGATGTGGATTTTTTTGGGGTTAATCCATGTCAGCGTTGTATAGTCCCAACACGCGATTCTTACTTAGGAAAAGCTTACCCAAACTTTCAAAAAATCTTTGCAACCCAGCGACAAGCAACTCTACCAAATTGGGTCGCTTCATCGCCTTTTAATCACTTTTACAGATTGAGTGTCAATACCCAATTAGCCCCATCGTCAGCCGGAAAAATTTTACAAATCGGCGATGAGGTTGACATATTTTTACAAGAAAATTAACATTTATTTAAAGTAGAAAATATTAAGTAAATTTTTTTGAGATTTTTTTATTTTTACTCTGTATTTATATGAAAATTTTAAAATTGTTGTACTTAAATTTTTATATAAGTCCAAGAGTTTTCAGACTGGAAAATCAAGACCTCAGCAATTAAAAATTAAATTTTGCATTAGGTACTAATGACGACCTGAATTTTAGAATGGCATACTGTAGCTTATCCGTTAAATTTCATTTCATCCGAGAAAATCGGATAAAACTGAGTTAATTCAGGTGCAATATCTACGACGGGTTATGATGCTCGTTCGCTCACTGTGCTGTAGGCAAGACTCGCTATCGGCATTGCTAAGTCTGAAAATTAGACCTTGGAGGAATTTAGCCAGTCAAAAAAGTAGAAGACAAAATTTCTGTGATTTTTTATACTCCACATTTAAAAAGATGTCATAGCAAATGCATAATAGGCCGTAATTATCCTGATATTAAGTGTAGCTGATATGGCAAAAATACCCCGAATATGCTGGGGAAGAATAAACAACAATGTTATCCAAACTTCAGCCCATCAAATCTATTAATCGCTTAGTTGGCAAAGTTTATGCCACTATGCCCCTGAGGTATGTTCTGATTGTGCCCTTTATATTGCAAATTTGTGGCGCGGTCGGACTTGTGGGCTATCTTTCGTATCAAAACGGTCAAAAAGCGGTAACGGAGCTTGCTACTCAATTAGAAAATGAAATCTGCGATCGCATTGAACAGCATCTTGATAGCTATTTAACAACCCCGAAGCAAATTAATCAAATCAACTTAGATGCAATTGAGCTAGGTTTGCTCAATCTTTCGGATTTTCAAACCACCGGCAATTACTTTTGGAAACAAATGCAGGTTTTCAATGTTGGCTATAACAGCTTTGCCAATTCCAAAGGTGAATTTATCGGTGTTGAACGTCTAGATAATGGCAAGCTCTTAATTAATGAAGTTAGCAAAAAGCATGGACTCGGCAAACTTTATGTTTACCCTACAGACAACCAAGGAAATCGCCGCCATTTACAGGAAGTTAAAAATTACGATCCTCACCTAGAAGCTTGGTATACAGATCCAGTCAAATCAGGTAAACGAGTTTGGAGTCAAATTTATCAATGGGAAGATAAACCAGAAATTATATCCATATCTTCTAGCTATCCTGTTTACGATAAAAATCGCAAATTTGTTGGGGTGATTAGTGTTGATTTGCTTTTATCACAAATCGGCAATTTTTTAGGCAATTTAAAGATTAATGATTCGGGTGAAACTTTTATTTTAGAGCGTTCTGGGTTAATAGTGGCTTCTTCGACTAGCGAACCACCATATACCATCATGAATGGGGAGGGAAAACGTTTATCAGGATTAGATAGTCAAAATTCTTTAATTAGACTCACAACACAGTCTTTGATCAAACACTTTGGCAGTCTTAAGTTTGTTGGAGAGAAGCAACAGCTAAGTTTTACCGCCGATGGAATGCGTTATTTTGTGCAGGTAAAAAGCTGGAGGGATGAACTGGGTTTAGATTGGCTAATTGTGGCAGTGATTCCCGAAGGCGAATTTATGGAGGAAATTAATGCCAACACCCGCATCACCATTTTGCTCTGCATAGTTGCTTTTTTAGTCGCTACAAGAATTGGGATTTTGACTAGTCGCTGGGTAATTAAGCCGATTTTAGAATTAAACACATCAGCGAAGAAAATTGCTAAAGGTGAATGGGAGCAAATACCAGAAATTCAGCGTTCCGATGAACTGGGAGAACTAGCCAAGTCATTTGAAACTATGGCAAAGCAACTCCAAGTATCGTTCAATACTTTAGAAGCAAAGAATGCTCAGATGCAAGTCTTAAATGAGGCGCTATCTCAAAGTCAGAGTCGGCTAACTCAATTTTTAGAAGCTATGCCAATAGGTGTATTTATTATAGATGCTGAAGGTGAACCTTATTATACAAATAAAATAGGGCAGCAAATTCTTGGTCAAGGAGCGATCGCAAAAGTTAGCACCGAACAATTGTCAGAGGTATATCAAGCTTACCTTGCTGGGACAAATCAACTTTACCCCAGCGATCGCCTGCCGATATTGAGAGCATTGCTTGGGGAAAGCGCCAGGATCGATGATATGGAAATTCGCCATTTTGACAAGAGTATTCCTATTGAAGTTTTGGGAAAGCCAATTTATGATGAATCAGGAAATCTTGCTTTTGCGATCGCTACATTTTTTGATATTACCCAACGCAAACAAGCAGAAAACTTATTAGCAGAATACAATCGCACCTTAGAGGCTCAAGTAAAAAAACGGACTGAAGAGTTCCAGCAAGCTATCGAGCAACTACAAACCACCCAACAAGAACTAATTCAATCGCAAAAAATTGCCGCACAAGAACAACAAGCAGCCATTCGTGAAGCAGCGCGAAGCACCGCCGCTAACCTCGCCAAAAGCGAATTCCTTGCTAATATGAGCCACGAACTGCGTACCCCACTCAATGCCATTCTCGGTTTTAGCCAAGTTATGAGCCGAGATTATTCTTTATCTAGCGAACATCAAGAAAATTTAGCAATTATTAATCGGGCTGGCGAACATTTACTCAACTTAATTAACGACATTCTAGAAATGTCCAAAATCGAAGCTGGCAGAATCACATTAAATAGCAACAGCTTTGACTTAATTCATGTATTAAAGAAGTTAGAAAAGATGCAACACGCAAGTGCTGCATCTAAAAATTTAGAACTGGTATTTGAATATGCACAAAACATTCCTAAATACATAGAAACGGACGAAAATAAACTGTGTCAAGTCTTGCTTAACCTCTTGGGAAATGCCATTAAATTTACTAATACTGGCAGGGTGACACTAAGGGTGAGACTAGGGGCTGGGGGCTGGGAAACTGAGGAGCAGGGAGAGCAAAATCTCCCTCATCCCCCTCATCTCTTCTTCGAGGTACAAGATACTGGCTGCGGTATTGCCCCACAAGAAATTGACTTGTTGTTTGAACCTTTTGAGCAAACCGAAATCGGCAGAAAATCCCAACAAGGGACGGGACTGGGTTTGGCGATTAGCCGGAAATACGTGCAACTTATGGGAGGAGATATCACTGTCAACAGTATACCGGGTGTCGGTAGTAGATTTGCCTTTGATATTAAAATTGCTCTAACTTGCCCCAGAGAAATCCCGACAAATGAAATTAGATACCAAATTTTAGCTTTAGCACCTACTGAGAAAGCATACCGCATCTTAGTCGTTGACGACTCCAAAGAAAGTCGGTTGTTGCTAGTTAAAATTCTCACATCTGTTGGCTTTGAAGTCAGGGAAGCTACAGATGGTAGTGAAGCAGTTGCTAATTGGGAATCTTGGCAACCACACTTGATTTTTATGGATATGCGAATGCCGGTCATGGACGGTTACGAAGCGACAAAAATAATTAAAGGTAAACAAAGAGGGTATGGGGTAGCCAATGGATTACGGAGGTTCCCAAACTCAAAACAGCAGGTATCGTTGGGGAGCCAGTACCTTGCAGGAGGGTTCCCCGATTCCGGCGAGTGCGAAGTTCTCAAAGTACCCCTATTCAAAAGCCAGCTAGGCGCAGCGTCTCCCACGCTAGAAGTAACTGGTGTTATGGAAAATGATGCAAATGATGCGTCCACAAAGCGATCGCCACCAGCCCTGGCTCCCCCTTCTGACTTTTCTGGGGGAGAGCAGAGTTACTCCAATACACACACGATCGTTATTGCCCTAACTGCTAGCGCCTTTGAAGAAGAACGCCAGAAAATTTTATCTATTGGCTGTGATGATTTTATTCGCAAGCCATTCAGACAAGAAGTATTATTGGAAAAACTGAGCCAACATTTGGGTGTAAAGTATACCAACCAAGTAGAAACCACAAACACAACAGTTGTCGATCAACCTACACAGATATTTATCAGTGTTACCGAACTCCTGAGCCGTTTATCACAAATGTCCCCTGAGTGGCTCCAACAGATTTACTATGCCGCAGCTAGCTGTAGCGATGAACTGATTTTAGAGTTAATCAAGCAAATTCCATCGGATAATAGTCAAGTTTTTAAAGTTCTCAGGGATTTAGCGAATAACTACCAGTTTGAGAAAATCATGGAATTGACTAAAACAAACGTAGAATGAATTACGAGCATTTAGACCCTAATAAAAAAGATATTTTGATCGTTGATGATATGGCGGATAATCTGCGGGTTTTATCCTCCATATTGACAAGGGAAGGGTATAGCGTTCGTAAAGCCTTGAATTGGCAAATGGCACTGACAGCAACTCAAACAGTATTACCGGATTTGATTCTACTTGATATTATGATGCCAGAAGTAGATGGCTATGAAATTTGTCAGACCTTAAAAGCTGGTGAGCTAACAGCCGATATTCCGGTAATTTTTATTAGCGCTTTAGATGATGTTTTTGACAAAGTGAAAGCCTTTAAGGTAGGTGGTGTAGACTACATCACCAAACCTTTTGAGTTCCAAGAAGTTTTAGTGCGCGTGCAAAATCAACTGGCATTGAGATCAGCGCGATTAGAAATATTGAAGCTAAATGTTGAATTGGAAGATCGAGTAAAACAGCGAACTGGGGAGCTAGAAAAAACTCTCCAAAACCTCCAACAAGAAATCAATTCCCGCCAGAAATTGCAAAGTCAACTGCTAGACATGGCGCTGCATGATTCCCTGACTGGATTACCAAACCGAGTTTTGTTTATTAGGCGACTAAAAAATGCTTTAAATCGAGCTAAGGAACAATCTAGTTATCAGTTTGCACTCCTTTTTTTGGACTGCGATCGCTTCAAAGTGATCAATGATTCCCTCGGACATCTGGTGGGAGATGAATTGCTGATAGCGATCGCTTACCGC
Source organism: Nostoc sp. (assembly GCF_035638895.1). Taxonomy (GTDB): domain Bacteria; phylum Cyanobacteriota; class Cyanobacteriia; order Cyanobacteriales; family Nostocaceae; genus Nostoc. Next base: position 7,699 of record NZ_DASQZC010000710.1, read on the forward strand.
CTGCAAGCATGTCTGATACCTACTCATACTCTAGCACGATTGGGCGGTGACGAATTTGGAATTCTCCTAGAAAATATCACAGATATCAATATGGCAATTCAAGTTGCCGAACAGATTCTGCAACAGCTATCACTCGCTTTTAAGCTGTCCAGATATGAAGTATTTATGAATGCCAGTATTGGGATTAGTTTGGGCAATAAAGATTACGATCGCCCAGAGTATTTGTTGCGGGATGCTGATACAGCAATGTATCGGGCCAAGGCTCAAGGAAGAGCCAAATATCACGTTTTCAATCCAGCAATGCATCAAGAAGCTATTCACCTTTTAGAGTTAGAAAATGATCTGCGAAGGGCTGTTGAAAGACAAGAATTCCTCGTTTACTATCAGCCAATTATTTCCCTGGTTACAGGCAGAATTTCTGGATTTGAAGCCTTGGTACGCTGGCAACATCCGATACGCGGTCTGATTTCTCCCATAGAATTTATTCCTGTGGCAGAAGAAACAGGTTTGATTAATGCCATCAATACTTGGGTATTACAGTCAGCTTGTCATCAACTGAGCATCTGGCAACATTATCCAGTGACACCAGAACCTCTAACTATGAGTGTCAATTTGAGCGCACGGTTATTTTTACAGCCTAATTTAATAGAACAAATTGACCGAATAATTTATGAAAATAAAATAAATCCTGCATACTTAGAATTAGAAATTACGGAAAGTGTAATTATGGAAAATACTAATGCAATCGAAATAATTCTTCAACAACTAAAACAGCGCCAAATAAAGTTGATTATGGATGATTTTGGTACAGGATATTCCTCTTTGAGTTACCTACACAGCTTTCCTTTTAATGCCCTCAAAATTGATAAATCTTTCGTTAAACGTATGCAGGAAAATAAAGAGAACATGGGATTAGTACCAGCAATGATTGGCATTGCCAACTCAATGGGAATGAGTGCGATCGCTGAAGGTGTCGAAACGCAAGAACAGCTAGCCCAATTGAGAAGTTTAAACTGTAATTTTGCTCAAGGATATCTATTTTCTAAACCCATAGAACAACAATTGGTTATTAAATTACTTGCTGTATCACCTCAATGGTAGCTATGAAATAACACCTATAAAAA
>NZ_DASQZC010000711.1:0-3434 GCF_035638895.1 Nostoc sp.
CAGATGGGCTTTGGTACAAATGAACTGGATATTTTAGCAAAGCGCAGCCAAATTGAAGATGAGATCGCAGCCAAGAAACTAGAATCACTAAAGCTAGAGCAAGAGTATCAGAGGAAGGCTTTGGCGCTAGATTTACAGCGCCAAAGGATTGCTGCCGAGACTGCGGTTTATGATGCTGAATCAGCAAAACTAGCTGCTGCAAAATCTAAATTGGAAGCAGAAGGAGCGCTAAGAATTGCCCAAATCAAGAAAGATCCACAAGCCATAGAATCAGCCAAGGTGGGATTGGAGATAGCGAACCGCGAAATCGAACTCAGTGACAAGCGACTTGATAATGCAAACGCTAACCTTGGCATCCAGGATGAATTGACCAAGAATGCGACGATGGCGCAAGAAATAACTCAACGCACTGCCATTGACGGGCAACTGGCAGCAGATTCCACAAGGAAGCAGCAAGGTGCATTAGAAAATGCTGAGGCACGCACCCCTAAGAAGGAAGGAGTGGAGGAGGGGAGTAGGGGGGCAGAGGATAAAGGAAAACGTCGAGGTCGTCGTCGCGGAATGATTGGTGAAACTTTTGCAGAAAATGGGCGGACAATCAGTGATGGGGTAGACGTAACTAATTACCATTACGATGAAGCGCTAAACCGTTCTCAGGGGAACCCACCAGTATCTGATTTTGAACTACCCAAGCGGATCGAAATTAACCAGTTACCCGAACTGAATCGTAAACCCGGAGAAAGTCTATTTGCCGCTTATCAAAGGCGCAATGAGGATTTGAATCTCAAAAGGAAATCCGCCGATATGCCTCCTGCTGACCTGACTACAGGAGTTCTCAACAAAGCAGGGATTCAAGTCAGTGATTCTGGTTACTCTCAGTTTGCAGAATCTCTCAAAATGGCGAATCAGGGGATTGAACAGCAGCTAGCTACCCTAAACGATCGCATCCTACAACTTGCTAATACACCGCGATCGCTTACCGTGCAAACCCCTAATGCAGTTGATGATGCGGCGAAATTGATGAACGATTTGTCACGAGGTCAAGTTGTGGGGGCGGGGTTATGAATAATTTTTCAACAGCAAAAAAGTGTCTTTTTAACTGTATCGCCTTAATCTCTAGTGTGGTAGAAGCAAGCGGATACCCCATTGTGATGCCATCACAATACGCTTATAACGGCAATGCAATGGCACTACATTGGACTTATAAAGGCAACATAGTGGCACTACAGTAGACCAATAACGCTATTATGATGCCTTTATTGTGGGTTTGTAACGCCAATATAGTGGCACTACAGTAGAGCCATAACCGTCATGTAGATATAATATATATTAGTGCTAGTGACAAAATTCGGCTTCATGCCATGTGATTGTGGATCTGCGGCAAAACACAAGCCTATATCTCTAGTATTTTTATTAAGGTTAAAGGACATTTTTGGTCAGGGGGAAGTTAATAACCCAATTTTCTGACTCTGAAGGTGGTAAGGCAATGACACTAAGCTCCATGCTCACACAGGAAACAATTTCAACACTTCAAGCACAAGTAGAGCTGTTTGAGCAGTGCTTGCATTTTCCTAATGCACAACATGAAGTTAATGCCCAACTAGCTGAAATAGCTAACACTAGAGGGATGTCGCAGGATGAGGTTAGACAAGAGATAGCTCAGTTTAAGCAAAAAATTAATAAACTCTTTAAGCTGCTTGACAAAATTAGTGATACAGCGAGCAAAGGTGATTTAGTTGCGCTAATGTACTTGGTCAAATCTATTTTCCTCTTAAAGGAAGTTTTAGAGGCAGACTGGGATTTCTTTCTAGGAAACAACAAAAACGATAAAAGAGAAGTAATCAAAAATATTACATCAGTTTCCGTTGTCATATATAAGGAAATCAAAAAAGCAGTTAGCCCTGAAACCCCCAAAAAAGACAGCAACTATGTTGCCCTAGAAACCTTAAAACATGGACTCAAGTCAATGATTGAACAGGGGTTAAAAGTCAACGCCTTCTCCCAAGAGGAGGTTAACGCATTCGATTTAGGAGACATAACCCCTCAAGAATCAGAAACTGTGTTAATCTTCCTATCAACAATGAAAAAATGGGAACCGGTTTACAAGAGACTTGCAGCATCCTAGATTCCTTGAAAAAGAGGACGTAATCCGTATACATGATGAACTCGTCAGTGAAACTGGCGAGTCATCAGCCATACTAAATGAAGGCTTGCTTGACTCTGCTCTTTACTCGCCTCAAGCAACTTACTGGGGAGAGTATTTACATCCCACAATTTATGAACAGGCATCTGCATACCTGTTTCACATAGCCTGCAATCACGCTTTTGAGCAAGGTAACAAACGCACTGCTTTTGCTGCTATGGTGACTTTTTTAAACGCCAATGATTACGATATCGAAATAACAGAAGAAGAAGCTGAAAAACTAACGGTACAGGTAGTCACCCATGAAATAAGCAAGGAAGAACTGCCTACAATACTGAAAAATTACATAACAACCCTTATTTAAAGTCTCTACAAAATCGCCAACGTCGCAATCTGTCTTGCTATTATGTGCTTGCTCTCAGTCACCGAATAAGTGGGTGAAAAGAAAGAAGAAAAAGTGATCGCCTCATCCCCTATTTCCGCTTCCTGTTTTGATTAACATCATGTTATTGAAAGCGATCGCCAATACGGGATTATGAAAAATTTTTCAGGAAGCTTCAAGATTTAGTAGGAGATTAGGAAACCTGAGATTGGTTCTTAGCTACTTACTCCCGTGCGCCAACTCACCCTCTCAATAAGCGGAATATCAGTCACTCTTAAGCGTTTCGTCAGCTACGATCGCATCCTCGCGGACACCGGACAGACTGAATACAGCATCGTCGGCACACCCTTAGATTCTGGCCCGGTGTATGAAGGCAAACACCTCTGGACAATCTCGGCAATGGTGATGATTGATCAGTGGTGGGGGTTGGGGGCGATATTTGGGGAATGCGATCGCCTTCGTCGAACTCAAGGAAACTACCGCATTACCGTTGATGATAGTATCCAAGATTTTATTGAGCAGGGGGCGAGGACAAGGGCATTGGCATTTGGAGGGACTACAACCTCTTTCACGGGTGGCGTATCTTATCCAGCGCGGTTTTATGCGCGGATGTTTGAGCCGAAGTCTCAGTGGCAGAAGAATCAACTGTATCCTTATGTGGCAAGCTTTGTGTTGCGGGAGTTAGATAAGGCATGAAGAAAGTGGGAGATTTACCACAGGGTTATTTTGGGTATCCAAGGAATCATAGACGCGATCGCTGTAACTGTAATCGCCTCTATGACTAAACTACCAACCCCAGGACTTATCCTAATCAAAGAATTCGAGGGATGCAACCTTCACGCTTACCCAGATCCACGCACCGGGGGCAAACCCATCACCATCGGTTGGGGGGCTACCAAAACACTGAAT
>NZ_DASQZC010000712.1:0-16061 GCF_035638895.1 Nostoc sp.
TGGTTTTGTTCCATCAATGCCATGTGTCCACCTGGTTTTAGGGTGACTCTTTGAGAATAAGGCAATTCTGCTTTCATGCGATCGCTCGCCACAGGTTTAGTTGCTATATCTGAAGCCCCACACATTACCAATACAGGTACATTAATAGTTGCAAGTGTTTCTGTTTCGTCGAACTTCAACATTCCCAGCGTGCCACGAGCCAGAACACCAGGCGAACCCAATGCTGATAATAGACCTGCAAAACTTAGTTGACCGCGTGTTTCAGTACCCGTAAATCCAGATAGTTCGACGGTGATATACAGCGAACCATTTAAATACGAGAGCCAAGTCATCAACCAAAAAACCGGCCACAGCACGATAGTCAGGTACAACACAGGTTCGAGTAACGGTTTCTGCAATTTCCGTGCCAGATTGCTAAATATGCAAGTTTTTACCGGATTAGTGTAAGTAGTATCTACAAGAATTAAGCCAGCTACCCGACTTCCTAACTGTTCTGGAAACAGGCGACAGAATGTTAAGTTAATCATCCCACCCATGCTGTGTCCCACCAAGATAACAGGTTTATCCCCTGCTATGGCAATTACAGCTTCCAAGTCACGGGCATATTTTTCTATAGAGTGATCATTGTTTTTTGGTTTAGAGGATTTTCCTAACCCTGGTAGATCCCAAACAATTACTCGGAAGCGATCGCTCAATTGTCGCTTGGCATAATACCATATAGTACTGTTTGGCCCCCAACCATGTGACAAAATAATTGGTTGACCATCTTCAGGGCCAAAAAACTCTACTTGCAACACGCTTCCATCTGGACGTGGCAAGCGCTGCACGGTTTTGCTACGCATAAACTTGGGTTCCTCATTTCCAGGACGCCGCAGCAGTGGCAAACTGATAAAACGGCCGCCAAAAGTCCACAAAACCATTACTAGTCCAGCTACTAAGTAGGACGTTCCTACAAGTTCTCGTTCGTACCACTCATAGAGAATGTAGATTCCCCCGCCAAGTACCCCAATTGACAGCACTTGAACCAGCCATATAAGTAGAAAATTATGAGGCATGAATATCATGAGTCTAAACCTTGTGAGACCTTGTTAACTGCTTTTAGCTTCATACCATAGGTAGAATTATCCAACTTTCACTCCCAAGAATGATTTATCCAGTTTTGTATGATCATGACTTTTTAAGAGTAAGGTATTTCTGCTTTCATGCGATCGGTTTTGTCACTATATCTGAAGCCCCACACATTAGCAATACAGGAACATTAATAGTTGTTGAACCTTAACATTGCTAGTGTGGGAACAACAGCTTTCAAGTCACGAGCATATTTTTCTATAGAGTGATCATTGTTTTTCGGTTTAGAGGGTTTTCCTAACCCTGGGAAATCCCAAACAATTACTCAAAAGTGATCACCTACGGTGGGGCGTAGCCCATCGCTTAATTGTCGTTTGGCATAATCCCATAGTGTACTGTTTGCTTCCCAATTGTCTGACATGATAATAATAACTTGCTCATATCTTGACACCTGCAATTAAGTTCACCATTAATCAGTAGATATATACTCCTTGCGCTAGGGGTAATTATTAAGATTAATAGTTATCTTAATAATGAAGCCAATTGAACGTATAAAGCATTATGAATGACAACAAGCAACCTTTGAATCAAAGTGATGCCAATCATCTTTTTAGTGAGGAAAAAATTGTTAAAAGTGAGAAAAAATTGCCTTTAAATCAAGTTGGAGAAAATTCTGAATCTCAGCCAGAAGAAACATCAGATTCATCAGGTTCAGGCATTAGTGCCAGAATAGCTGGAGCCGCAATTGGTGGCGTACTAGGCGCTCGCTCTGGAGGCATTATCGGTGCTGTCGCAGGCTCAGTTGCTGGTGCCATCATTGGTAAGGGAACTGCTGATACAGTTAACCGCGCTGTAGATAATTTAGGGGATGCAGCTAACTCTGTAGCAGAGGGTGTTAAGCATTCTATAGAAGACATAGGCACAGCAGCCAAAGAAACGATTGAAGAAGTCAAGCCATCTATCAAAGGGACAGCAGAAGCTGTCAAGCAAACAGTTGAAGAGTCCAAGCCTTCTATTAAAGGGATAGCTGAATCAGTTAATGAGACGGTTAAAGAGGCTAAACCTTCTGTAGTAGAAGCAGTTAAGAACGTATCCGAAGAAGTCAAACCTACGATTAGAGACGTAAAACAGTCAGTTCAGCATACAATTGAAGGTGTTCAACCTTCTGTAGAAAGGGCTGCTAACTCTATTCAAAGTGCTGCTGATGAAATTAAGCCTTCTGCCAAAGCTGTAGCTAAGGAAATTGAAGGTGCTACTAAGGATGTTCGCTCAACTGTCAAAGGAACCGCCAAGGCAGTCGAACCATCTATAAAAAGTGCTGCCGAATCCCTCAAATCATCGGCTCAGAATGCGACTGAATCCCTCAAATCTTCAGCCAAGAGTGCAAGTGATTCAGTTAAATCATCGGCTCAGAATGTTAGTGAATCTGCCAAAGATTCAGCCCATGATATTAAATTATCTGCTCAAAATGCGGCAGAATCTGCCAAGAAGGAAATTAAGGATAACGATACCCGTATATCCAGCAACCCAATGCCAGAAGTCGTTATCATCAACAAAGACGGAATTATTGAAGATAAGACTAGATAAAAACTAGCCTTTAAGCAAAGTTCCAGGCAGGGTGGATTTAATAAAAGGTTCACCTTTTGTCTAAAAGGAGTGAATTAGCGATCGCACTATAATTAGGAAACTCCAAAAATTAAATCATCCCAAATTTCCCGTTATTAAGGTGCGTCAGTACAAATAATTTCTTGGTATTTCCAGATTTTATCTGACTGAAGCACCCTAAATATTGGATATTTTTTAATTTGGAAGTCCCTTAGCTACAAACAGGACTCCTATTTGATTTTTAGGAAGCTAGGTACAACTCGAAAGGGATTCTTCCCTACTCTTCATGTACATAAGTAAATTCAAAAATTAAAGCGGATTGCTATACCATAATTACAGTTATGAAACTTTCACCCCCAGGAATGATTTATACGTTGTTACAAGTATGATACAAAGTTGAGATTAATTACTAGTAAGTAACAGCTGTTGCGAAGGGGTGTAATTTTGAATACGCTAGAGTTCTTATCTTATCTTCGCAGCTTAGATATTCAAATTTTTATTGATGGTCAAAAGTTTCGTTGTAACGCGCCTGAAGGAACTCTTACAGTAGAACTGCGTGCAAAAATTCAAGAGCATAAAGCAGAAATTATTGAATTTTTAAAAGCAAGTAATCGTACTAATAACCACAGCTCTAGACCTCTCGTACCTATTTCGCGGTCTGAAAATCTTCCCCTCTCCTTTGCTCAACAACGACTGTGGTTTCTTGATCAATTAATCCCTAATAATCCTTTCTATAATATTCCAGTAGCATTACATTTAACAGGTTCGCTAAATAAAGCTGCGCTAGAGCAAACTTTTAACGAAATTGTGCGACGACACGAAGCTTTACGCACCACTTTTGTCATCCAGTCAGGGCAACCAGTTCAGGTAATTAATCCGACCCTAACAATACCTTTACCAATAATAGATTTACGGCAACTGCCACAAGCCCAACGAGAAATAGAAGCACGACAATTTACTAATCAAGAAGCTCAACGTCCTTTCAATTTATCAACTGATTCGTTGCTGCAAGTAAAACTGCTGTGGTTGGATGAGACACAATACATCCTGCTACTGAATATGCACCATATTGTCTCCGATGGTTGGTCTATTGGAGTGTTGATTCAAGAGATAGCAGCACTCTACACAGCCTTTACTAGCAATCAGCCTTCTCATCTGCCGAAACTTACAATCCAATATGCAGACTTTGCATACTGGCAACGTCAATGGTTGCAAGGGGAAGTATTAGAAAAACAACTCGATTACTGGCAGAAGCAATTAAACGACATTTCTATATTAAATCTGCCAACCGACAGACCAAGGCTAGCTATTCAAACTTATCAGGGTGCAAGGCAACCTCTGCAATTATCAAAAAGTTTGAGCGAAGCACTTTTAGCTCTCGGACAGCAAGAAGGGGTAACTTTATTTATAACCCTACTAGCAGCATTTCAAGTTTTACTTTACCGCTACACACAACAAGAAGATATTGCGATCGGTTCACCTATTGCCAATCGCAACCGTAGTGAAATTGAGGGATTAATTGGTTTTTTTGTCAATAGCTTAGTACTGCGTACCGATTTATCAGGAAACCCAACTTTTCGAGAATTATTGAGTCGGGTCAAAGACGTAGCTTTAGGGGCTTATGCTCATCAAGATTTGCCTTTTGAAAAACTCGTAGAGGAACTGCATCCAGAGCGTAATTTGAATCAAAATCCGCTATTTCAAGTGGTATTTGCGCTACAAAATGCGCCTATGTCATCATTAGAGCTAACTGGTTTAAGTTTAAGTCCGCTACCATTTGATACGGAAACAACACGCTTTGATTTAGAGTTCCACCTGTGGGAGCCAAATACTCAAAATGGTTTATGGGTAGACAACTCAGAAGGAATTAGTGGGTTTGTAATTTACAGTACTGATTTATTTGATGACGCTACTATCACCAGAATGTTAGGACATTTCCAAACATTACTGGAAGGTATAGTTGCCAATCCAGAACAACGAATTGCACAATCATCACTTTTAAGTCAATCTGAGCAACATAATTTATTAGTTCAATGGAATAATACTCAGTTAGATTATCCTCAAGATAAATGTATACATCAGCTATTTGAGAAGGTTGCAGAACAGAATCCTGATGCGATCGCACTAGTACTTGGCGATATTAAACTCAGCTATAAAGAGTTAAATATACGTAGTAACCAAGTTGCACATTATCTAAAAAAATTAGGGGTTAAAACCGAAGTTTTAGTAGGGCTTTGTGTAGAACGCTCTTTTGATATGGTAATTGGAATGTTGGGCATTCTGAAAGCAGGTGGAGCTTATGTGCCCCTAGATCCAAGCTATCCATCTGAACGTTTAAACTTTATGCTTGAAGATGCTAAAGTCTCATTTTTATTAACTCATGAGCGATGGCTTGAACGTTTAAAAAATAGTAATTCAAATATAATCTGTTTAGATAAAAATTGCAGAAATATTGCTCAACAAATTGCAGATAATCTCCCTAGTGAAGTTGCAGCAAATAACCTTGCTTATGTTATTTATACCTCTGGCTCAACAGGAAAACCTAAAGGCGTACAAATTGAACATAGAGGATTATTGAATCTGGTTTTTTGGCATCAAAAAGCCTTTGCAGTTTCACCCATTGACCGAGCAACGCAGATAGCTGGGGTTGCATTTGATGCTTCCAGTTGGGAAATTTGGCCTTACCTTAGTGCTGGAGCAAGTATCTATATTGTAGATGATGAAATCAGGCGATCGCCTGAATATCTCCGAGATTGGTTAATATCGCAAAAAATCACAATTTCCTTCTTACCAACACCCATAGCAGAAAAGTTTCTATTATTAGATTTTTCTGAAGATGCCGCTTTACGAATATTGCTTACAGGTGGAGATAAACTAAATCAATATCCTTTAGCTTCCCACTCCTTCCAAGTATATAATAATTATGGGCCAACTGAGAACACAGTTGTTACAACTTCTGGTCATATTTCTGCTAAGAATAAAGGTAATTTAGCACCTGTAATTGGTAGTGCGATCGCCAACACCCAAGTTTACATATTAGATAAACATTTACAACCTGTACCCATTGGTGTTTCAGGAGAATTATATATAAGTGGTGATGGATTAGCACGAGGTTATTTAAACCGTCCTGATTTAACTGCTGAATGCTTTATTTCTCATAGTTTTACTAATAAGTTAAAAGCACGACTTTATAAAACTGGTGATTTAGTCCGCTATCGAGTAGATGGCAACATTGAATTTTTAGGTCGGGTTGACGAGCAAGTAAAAATTCGTGGCTACCGGATTGAGTTGGGCGAAATTGAAGCAGTGCTGAGTCAGCATCCAGCAGTACAGCAAACTGTAGTAATAATTCATGAGCATGACGAGGAAAAGCGCCTAGTAGCTTATCTAGTAGCTAAAGCTGAATACAGGAGTGAGCAAGAGAATGTTGAATTAATGCAGTTGCAGAATGAGCAGGTTTTGCAATGGCAGATGCTCTATGACGAAACTTATAATCAGCCTGCTGCTGATCCAGATCCAACATCCAATTTTATCGGCTGGAAAAGTAGTTACACAAATCAGCCTATTCCAATAGAGCAAATGAATGAGTGGGTAAATAACCAAGTAGCGCAAATTTTAACTTTGCAACCCAAGCGAGTGTTAGAAATTGGTTGTGGAACAGGTTTAATTCTGTTCAGAATTGCACCTCACTGCACTAAGTATTGGGGAACAGATTTTTCCCCAGTTTCACTTAATTACATTCAGCAGCAGTTAGAAAAGCAAGAAATACCGCAGGTAACGCTGTATCGGCAAATGGCTACTGACTTCGAGAAAGTAGAAACAGCAGCTTTTGATGCAGTAATTCTGAACTCAGTTATACAATATTTTCCTACTATTGATTATCTGATTCGTGTATTAGAAGGTGCTGTGAGGGCAACTGCTCCAGGTGGCTTTATTTTCATAGGAGATGTGCGTAGTTTGCCACTTTTGGAAGCTTTCCATGCATCAGTGCAACTCTATCAAGCTGAACCTTTTCTTACTCGCTCTGAGTTAGAGCAACGGGTTCAAAGGCAAATTTTTCAAGAGACAGAGTTGGTGATTGACCCAGCTTTTTTTAATGCAATAAAGCAATGCTTTCCGCAGATTAGCAATGTACAAATTCAACTGCTGCGGGGATGCGAACTCAATGAATTAACTCAATTTCGTTACAATGTGATTCTACATATTGATCATGGAACTATTAATAATATTAAAAATGATTTAGAGATCGACTGGTCTGAAGAGAACTTAACAGTGTCAGCAGTGCGTCAGTTATTAATTGAAACTCAACCAGAAATATTATGTATTAATAATGTACCTAATGCGCGGGTGATGGCAGCAGTTAAAATAGCAGAATGGTTATCAGATGTAGAAGGTTTTAAAACTGTAGGTCAAATGCGTAAAGCTTTGCAAAAGCTCGAAAATATAGGAGTAGAACCAGAAGATTTTTATATAGTAGATATAAATTACAAAGTTGATATTACCTGGTCACATTCAAGTATTGAAGGACGCTATGATGTGGTTTTTGTACGGCAAAATAGAATAGATAAGAGAGCTATTTTTCCACATAGCACAATTCACTATCATTCCTGGCAATCTTACGCCAATAATCCCTTACAAGCCAAAGCTGCGCGTAAATTAGTGCCACAATTGCAGACTTACACAGCACAAAAACTGCCTAAGTACATGATTCCATCAGCTTTCGTAATATTAGAGTCTTTACCTTTAACAGGTAATGGTAAAGTCAATCGCCGCGCCTTAAGAGGATTTTATTATGATGCAAAGCCCCAATTATCTGAAAATTACATTGCACCCCGGACTCTAGTGGAACAAGTGTTGATGAAAATTTTTGCTGAGGTTTTGGGACTTAAGGGTGTAGGAATTTATGACAATTTTTTTGAATTAGGCGGTCATTCATTATTAGCAACTCAGCTTGTCTCTAGAGTGCGCGATGCCTTGCGTGTAGAGTTACCTTTGCGTAGCATATTTGAAGGACCGACAATTGCACAAATATCTAAGATAGTGGAAGGCTTTAAAGAAAGCAATCCTCAAGATCAAGCGCCAGTTTTAGTACCATTATCACGTGAAAGTCGGCGCATTAAGTTATCTTCTTTAAACGAAGATACCAAGAGGACTTAGGGAGTTGTAAAGAAAATAAGATACTAAAAATCTATCCCACTAGTAATATTAGAATTAGGCGTTGCATAAATGTGGGATGAATTACTCAAATACAGGTATTTCGCTATACTTCAAATAATGAAGTAATAATCTAATTGAGTATTTAAGCATATTTACTGATTTGGAATAGCACAATGTTTTTCGATGTAGCCGTGCTAAGTAATGACGCAAGCGAGTATTTTCACCTTCTACCCGAGTCATATATGTTTTGCTCACGATATGGTCTCTTGGCTTAATAAAACTGGGGTAAACTTTCCACCCATCTGTTACATAGAAATAACATTGCTAATAGAAAACAATGTCCCAAAGGGGTTTAAATGTTTCTGCACTATGATCACCCAGTACCTAGCCCTTTCAAGGTGTTGTGTGATGGGCTGATTTGTAGTTTGGTAAAAAGAGGTGCAAATCGGTTGGGTGGAGAAAAAAATGTTGCTAGGGCAGGTGTTTGAGCGTTTTGTAAAAGAGAGCCCAGTATCGGTGATAGTTCGTGGGCTTTTAGAGAAGGCATTAATTCAAAAACTGCATAACAATAGTCGGATTCCCAAGAAAAAACCTAGAGGAGGTAAATTAAGTTATGAGGATAAAAAGAGGAATCAAGAATTATCCAGAATTAGAGTTTTAGGTGAGCATGTAAATAGGAAGTTGAAGGTGTTTAAAATTTTGTCCCTTACTTATAGAAATCGCCGAAAAAGATTTAGTTTAAGGTTTAATCTGATTGCTGCTCTCTACAATTATGAGCTTTGTCTCCCCAAAATCAAATCTTCCTGAGCGACTTTTGCAAGAGGTCTACTGTTGATAGCCGGAATGTACCGTAAACGTTGGAAGCTCGAAACCTTGTTTCAAGTCCTGACAGAAAATCTCTGCTGCGAGATTAATACCCTAGGCTATCCAAAAGCTGCTTTGTTTAGGAATGAGGATTAAATAAGATCCAAAAATCGGTCATGCAATAATAGGCTGAATCTATCCACTGAATTCTTCGATTCTATGACTCCGTATTCATCCAAGATTGAGCAGCAAATGCAACGACTATATTCGTCCAAAAGCTAGAAGGATCGTCGTCGCTATGCCGCGATAGAATCCATCAAACTGGGATGGGGAGGAATGAGTTATATCAGTAACCTGTTTGGTTGCGATTATTATACGCTTCGGCTAGGAATGGAGGAGTTAGACGATAAAGCGGCTATGAGTATGAGTGGAATTCGCCGTCAGGGTGGCGGACGCAAATCAGCACTCTCGAGCATCGAAGGTTTAGAAACAGTATTTTTACAAGTGTTGGCACAGCACACAGCAGGTTCACCGATGGATGAAACGCTAAAATGGACTAACCTGACGCGCATTGAAATTGCCGGGTTATTACATGACCAAGGGATAGAAGTGAGTGTAACGGTTGTGGATCAACTGCTAGAACGGCATAACTACCGCAGACGCAAAGCTCAAAAGCGTTTAAGCACCGGAGCGCATCAAGAGCGCAATGAACAGTTTGAAAATATTGAAGAGTTGATTGAAACCTATCAAGCCGCAGGCAATCCTGTGATCAGCATGGATACAAAAAAAAAGAACTGATTGGGGGATTATATCGAGCAGGGAAGTTGTATACCCAAGCCGAAATAGAAGTGTTTGACCATGATTGGCCCACCTTAGCTGAGGGTGTAGTGATTCCGCATGGGTTGTATGACTTGTTCCTCAACGAGGGCTACATCCAGATTGGAACTAGTCATGACACGGGTGAGTTTGCCTGTGATTCACTGCGCTATTGGTGGCAACATTATGGCTCAAAGCGCTATCAGACCGCTAATTCTATCCTATTGCTGTGCGACGGGGGTGGCAGCAACAATTCTCGCCATTACCTGTTTAAACAAGATTTACAAGCCTTGGTCAATCAGCTTGGGATTGAGAAACGGAAAAGCTCATTATCCTCCGTACACCTCAAAATACAACCCCATTGAACATCGGTTGTTTCCTCATGTGACTCGTTCTTGTCAAGGGGTAATTTTTGAGAGTGTTGAGATAGTCGAGGAGTTAATCGCAAAAACTAAGACCAAGACAGGGCTTCAGGTGTTTACAACAATTTTAGATGGCGTATACAAGACTGGTCGCAAAGTTACAGAGGAGTTTAAGCAGATGATGGAGATTGTATTTGACGATTATTTGCCGCAATGGAATTATACAGCCGTACCGCAGATCCAGTAATTATGGATCTTATTTAATCCTCATTCCTTACCTTCCGCATCGCTCTAGTCGCCTATAACGTTTTGTCTACCGTTCAGGCAGCCCTCAGAAGCGTTCATGGAACCGAGAAGATAGAAGCCGAAATTTCCAGCTACTATTTAGCCGATGAAATCAAGGGTACTTACAGAGGGATGATGATTGTGATTCCCCCTGTTGAGTGGTGTGTTCTTCAGAACATGACCTTCAGAGAATTATCACAAATTCTCAAACATCTGGCAGTCCTTGTCAAACTGAGAGCTTTTCGCCGTCATCCGCGAGATCCTAAGAAAGCTCAACCAAAACGAACTTATCTCAAGAACAAGCCCCATGTCTCAACTGCTAAGATTCTAAACCAAAAAAAGCTGCAAAATAACACACCTTGAAAGGGCTAATTTTATCAACTAAAGTACAATACCTCTGCCAAATTACGAGGGTTCAACGCCCGTAGAAACGGGATGAATGCGTCCTAAAGAAGTAAGCTTGGCAAAAATCTGGTTTAATAAAATAGGCTCAGGGATTTCTGGAAGCATTTTTAACATTTCACGAAAATATGTAAAACCACGGTAGTAAGCCTTAAGATCGATAATGCCGGAGTCGGGATTGAGTTGACGAAAATCTAATAGTTGATGATGAGATAAGTTGACCATAAATAATGCACTCGTTAGCAGCATTAGTCACGGCAGTTTGGCTGAAATTCAGAAAATCTTCTAATCCCGAAAACTGTTTGGCATCTCGAAAGTTACAGCAATTTGAAAGCGCAATTTCTCGGATTCGATTATCTTTTCAGATGACAAATACAGGTTACTAGAAAATAGAATTACATGACTATATTTTGGCGAAGGTATTGGTATATATCTCCATTCACCTTTTACCTTAAACTATTAGACAACATTTCCATAAACAAGTTTAGGCTGCATCAATCAATTCCAAAGAAGGAACCAAAATTCGTCCGTTGTAACCTGCTTGGTTGTATTGTTCAAGGACATGAGTTGCAATACCTTTGCTCTCACCTGATCTAACCAAAGCTACACTTGCTCCCCCAAAGCCTGCACCCGTGAGTCTTGCACCAAACACCCCTTCTGTTTTCTGCAAAATCTCTACCAACCTATCTAGGGCTGGTACTGAAACTTCGTAATCATCTCGCAAGCTGGCGTGGGAAGCGTTCATCAATTCGCCAAAGCGCTCAGATGTTACTCCCTGCAATACTTCCAAGACGCGGTTATTTTCTGTAACTACATGACGGGCACGACGCTGTAGTGGTTCGGGTAATGTTTTTGTTAGATTAACATCAATAATATCTCGCAATGCTTTCACTCCAAGCGATCGCGCCGCCTCTTCACACTCAGCCCGACGCTGGTTATAACCGCTACCTGCAAGTGTGCGGGGTACACCGCTATCAATAACCAAAATATCTGCTTTCTCAGGCAAAGGCATTACCCGACGTTCTAAAGTCCGAGTATCTAAAAACAAGATATGTTCAGTGTCAGCCAAGCTAGAAGCCATCTGATCCATGATGCCGCATTGTACGCCAGCATATTGAATTTCTGCTTGCTGGGCGAATTGGGCGATTTGAACATCATCAATGGGAAGGTTCAGAAGTTGGCGTAATGCCCGGAGGGTTGCCACTTCCAAAGCGGCGCTGCTAGACAAACCCGAACCCATAGGAACCGATGAATTAACGTACACACAAAGCGATGGGATTGTGTATCCTGCTTTTTGCAAAAGCTCAATACAGCCAAAAATATAACTGGCAAATCCAGACGGCTGATGATTAATATCTGAAATGCTCACTTGCTCGTTTAAATTTTCCGAGTAAAAGTGATGCTGGCTATCGCTACTAAAACCTAGCTGTACCGTCGTACTTTGAGGAATCGCAGTTGGAAGAACGAAGCCGTCATTATAGTCGGTATGTTCGCCTAGTAAATTTACTCTTCCTGGCGCACTCGCTTTAGTTTCAGGTGGTTTACCGAATACTTGTTGAAAATCCATAATTTTTAATTATACAAAGGTACAGGGCGCAATCTTCCTTCTACCTCAACATTAGGAAAATTTGGATCAAAAGTCAGATTTTCCAACTTTCCATCTTTGAGAATCACAAAAGTATCTTCAATTTTTGCCCCAGTTAAACTAGGGTTCCAAGCGACAGCAATACCTTCTGCCAAAGTATCAGTAGTGCTTGGATTTGCTACGATTTCTCGCGCTAAATATCCGGTGGTTCCTCCCTGGTGATGTTCCCGGATGGCATTGGGGAATCCATGCTGTTCATAAGCTCCAGCTAGTGCGTGATAAACTGCATCAAGAGTGGTTCCAGGTTGGCACAAATTTAAAACTACTGCTTCTATTTGGCGCACATGGGAATGCAATTCGGCCTGTTCGTCTGAAAGCTTACCAAAACAAACAAATCGAGTCAGATTTGCATACAAACCGTAACCTCTAGCGCAAAACACTAGCATCGCTTGCCGTCCAATTTGTTCTGCTGTGGCTGTAGCATGACGGTATAGCGGTAAACGCCTATCACCCGCTACCAATGTCAGCGCTGGATGCAAGCCTTTCGCCCATAACGCCTCTGCACCCGCGCCCGCTAACTGATATTCTGTCCAAGTTGGCTTGGCGGCTTTGAGTACTTCTGTCATTGCAAGGCTCGCTTTTTCCCCTACTTGGCGATATCGCTCTAATTCACTTGACATCATTACCCGTTTGTGAGATTGCAGAGATGGGGGTAACGGCTGTTCTAAATTGGAGATGGGGCGATCGCTAATTGTTTTTCCGCCACCAGTTGCATCACGAACAAAAGACTCACGGGTAGCACCATCAGCCCAAGGGTTGACATGAACTTTAAAATTAGCAGGTAGTTCTTCATCCTTAAGACGCTGCGCTTCAATTTCATCCGTCAATACCCAAGCATCTTCAGTAGTTACTAATACTTCTGCTACGCCAGTTTCAGCAGTAAGCAGCACGGTGTTAGAAGCGCCAGCTGTCGCCCAGGCAAACCAGTCTGTACCGCGCAAGCGCACGGCTTGCACTTCGGTTTCACGCAAGATTTGCCTGATTAACTCTAGTTTTTTAGAGACTTCTTCGTTCATAGGAAAAACACTGATAGATACAGATGATTATCAAACTTATCTACGTCTGTCTGCGTCTGTCTAAGGTTGGTATTCGAAATTGTACAATTAATCTATGTCTAATTTTCTAACCAGTTTTATAATTGGAAGTTAGGAATATTAGTAAAATTTTTGATGTTACTAGTCACAAGAATATCATTGCGAGGACGAGCAACAGAAGCAATTAACGCATCTAATTCTCCAGTTGGTAAACCAACTTTTTCGAGTTCGCTTTGAATATTGCCAAATTCAATAGCTGCTTCTAAGTCAAATGGTTCTATGGGTAGTAGCTCAGTAACTGCTGCAAACTTTCTAGGTTATTGGAAACCTGTTGAGAATAGTAAACGCCTTTATAAAGTTCCGCAACTATAATTGTTGATAGATAACATTGGCTAGAGTAGTGATTAAGTTTTTTCACTGCTTGGAGGTTTTCTTTGAGAAGTGCAATGCAAATGTTAGTGTCTAACAGATACATTAACCGTTATCCTGATTATCAATTCAGTCTATGCTTCTACCTTTAAAAGTATGATGTTGTTGGTCAATTTCTACAAATATTTCTGTTAAATTGGTTTATTTTTTCCACACCCCAAATAATTTATTTAATTTGGCTAATCTCTCTTGTTGTGTTAAATTTATTTTGGGTTCGGATATTTGCTTTTCCAGAAATTCTAAGTCTATAATTATTTCTGTTCCATCAGGTATATTATTTAGTTGCTCTAATATTTCTATATTTTGACCACGTTTTATGCCTCTGATTTTCATATTATTTTATCCTTTATATTTTTGTAAACTTGAGCTTACTACCTTGTTACATGTTGTCAACAAAATCAATCTTTCTGTGGCATAGTTTTACAAAATATTAAGCTAATTTTAATGAAAAATTTGCTGACTTTGCAGGTTGGGAACTGTATTTAAGACTACAAGTTCATTTAATAATAATATCTTCCAAAAGTTAGATGGAAATGGTAGTCATTAATTAGTTTATTACTTTTATGGAAATGAATTGCATCATACGCCTAAGGATGTAAGTCCAAGAATTAAGCCTGTTTTACCTTCAATACCATCAGCTTTTGCTATTTAGATTAGATTAACCTCCAATTTAAGGCTGAAAGGGTGCTGATTCAATTACAAAAAGTTGTCGGTTCATTAGAACTAGCAACTTGGATTAGCGTTTAAGGAGATGTAATTAGGGATTGCTGAAAAAGTATGAAAAAGCAATTTTAAGGGTTGACTAGTTATTCAAGCAAAATAAAAGATAAGCTTTTGTTGTTTTTAACTAACAAAATAATAACTTTCACTTATAGGGAAATGCAAAAAAGGTGCAGTTTTCAAAAATAGACATAAAAAAGCATAAAACACCCGCGACAGGTGAGTAGAAAGATTCATCACTAAAAAAGTAATAGCAATTGCAGTTTCAGAGGTATGGGAAAGTTTCGCCATCACTCGATTGAGGCTAAACCAACTTGCAAGCTTGCCCAAATTTTCCTTCAATACAATTACGAATTCTCTCAGATTCTAAATCTTGTTTCTTTTTTTCTTTACTAAGATTAGCAGGTGGTCTTCCCAAAGGAGGTCCACTCATGATAATACCTATTTCTTTGCACCAAGCTCTATTCTCTCTTGTGCGATAAATTTTATCTACATGAACCGATTCTGGATAATAGCCAGTATAATTTTTATATGCAACTAAAAAGTGATTTTAAGTCTCCTGATTCATTAAAATTATCCCAACTAATATGGTCTAAAAATACATATCCATCAAAATAACTAGCTGATAATTTTGCCCCAAACTCCACGGCTTTCCCAGCTTTTCCACGGACAATTGGACGGATATGTGGTTGGCTTAAACTAACGATTCGGTCATCAATACTCTGTTTTTTATTTTCATACAACCATAGTTGTTGACGATAAACTTCTACAACTACAAGCAACATTTTATATTGTCTAGTACTTAGTTTTTCTAGAGTTGCTCCTGATCTGATTAGCTGGTTAATATGAGATAAGTTTCTTTTGATATATTGAAGCTGCTTTTTAATCGCTTTTTTCCTATCTTTTTGGGATACACGACGTTTTTTAGCGACTTCTAAGTAGTCTTTTCTCGCTATTTCCCGATAACTCCTTGGTTTTTTCTCTAATGTACCTTTTATCTGTTCATAAAGAAGGTCTATTATTCGTTCTGTCTGTTTTCTTACTTGGTTCAATAGCTCGAAATCTGTTGGATAGCTGATGTCTGCTGGCGCACAAGTCGCATCTAATATTAATTTTCCCCGATTTTTTGGCGTGTTATCTTCTTTTTCTAAATATAGCTGTTTTTTTTTGAGTTGATTCAGTTGATTCAGTTGCTAAAGTCGAAGATGTTGTCTCTAGCATCCTCTTAACAGTTTCTTGATTTACTTTGTTTACTAAGTCTGCACTAATCCTTTCACGAAAATGGACTAGCATAGATGCATCAAATGGAGCTTCATTAATATAAGATGACATCCCTATAAAGTACTGGAGATAAGGGTTTTCCTTGATTTGTTCTACTGTCTCTCTATCACTTATTCCACGTTTAATTCTTTGATTATTAATGCCCCTAATGCCATCCGAAATGACTTTGCTGGCGCTCCCATTTCTACAGAGAACCCGGATGAATATTCCTCTTCAAATTCTGCCCAGGGTATTAAATTCGCCAGAATAATCCAACGATTATCTGATGACAACTTGCTTGAAAACGGAAATTCAAAGTTCTCTGGTGAGATTGGATTTTGCCCCTGTTTTCGGTACATAGTTACAAACCGCACACTTCTGTACTGCTGGTCGCAGTTATGCAAGGATTTTGAGCTATTTTACCCTCAAGTCTTGCACCTGAATATACTTCTTTGGTCAGATAATCTATATCCT
>NZ_DASQZC010000713.1:0-8299 GCF_035638895.1 Nostoc sp.
ATCCGGCAGTGCCGCCCGAGGCAATCGGGATCGGATTGACAAAGGCGGAATGTGGGCTCAAAAAGGATCAGACATTGATCCGCCGTGAACCAAAGATGGGAACAAAATATGCAGGAAATCCTGGCCCAATCGATCCGGGAGTGGCTGGAAGCCAAGCCCAATAGGAGTCTCAGAATGCTCGCGCGCCTGACCTCCATCAGCTACTCATCCGTAAGACGCGCAGCCGAAGGAGGGGGCGAGCAGACGCAGGAGATCGTTTTACCATTGGCCGGGTTTGTCATGAACCCCGGTCGGCTGAGAGAGTTCATCCGCGCGCACTTCCCGGCCCTTGAGAAAGCCATTCTCGACGTCTACTATCCGGCGAATGAGTCCGATGACATCATCGACTTCCTCCTTTCTGAAGAGCATTCGGCGATAATGATGCTTGCGAGCAGCAGGCAGGGCACGAGCCGTGAGGAGGTCGTCTCACTTCTTGGTGACGTCTCTGCCGACCACTTTGATGATATTAACGCTGCCGATGTTCTCACTGAAAAAGACGGAAGGCTATACCTAGAGCGGGATATCGGAGGGATCTCGATTCATCAGGGAAGAAAACTTCTCGCTCTGATCGCAAAATCCTGCGCAAGAAAAAATGACTCCACACCGTTTGCATCATACGCAAATGCTGGCTGGGAAAGCCTCACGCCTGAAGCTGCCAAGGACGTGTACCGAATCATGGAGCGCACCGGGAAGGAATTACACGAGATTGCATCGAGGCCCGAAAACAGAGGCGATGTGCTCGTGGCGTTTGGTATGCTGCACAATGTAATCAAAGGGGCGGATAAGCTATGAAAAAAATCCTCACAGTTTTTCTTATCGTGACAGCAGCAAAAGCGCTTGCGGGCGTTTCCATTGGTGGCGGCAGCGGATCATCGAAAGCCGCGACTGAGCTGACATCCGTGGCCTTCAGCCTCGACCGCCTGCCTGCGATCCATGTGGACGCGGAAACGCTGCGCCGCGCTGAAGCACGGCTTTCAACCCTTGGCATGGAGACGGTGGAAATGCCCGTTGAAGGCTCGCCCGTGAGCGTGAGAAAGCTCAGTTCTGCAGTGGTTGATACCGAAATCACGAGGCGCTTTATTTCAGATTAATAATATGGGCCGGGGCACGCCCTCCACACACACCCTCAAGAGCAGGTTATAGGCCCAAATTCATGCCCGGTGATAGCGGAAGCTACGAGTGGGGAACAGTGGACTGCGAGCACTGCAAAATCACTGAGTACGATGAGAATACCGATGGAGGTTGATGAGCAGGGCTTCAGGTGCCCACGCTTACTGCTAAAGCCCGACAGGAGTTCTGGTTTATTGCCCGTGATTTTTGGTGGTCTATTCCTTGAAAGTACTGATAGCTTTACCTATGCGGCTGACAAGACTCTTGTCAGCCTTGCTTATTTTGTCCTCCAACTCTTCCTTTGCCGCTTTTAGCATTTTCACTTCAGATTCAAGATGAGACATGGCCTCGATTTTATCCAGAAGGCGCTCCCGCTCGGATTTGAGTTGGAGGCTTGCAACTATGGAAAACACCAGAACCCTGTCCCCTGCTGTCTCCTTGCCAAGTGTGGCAAGGTTGTCGAGGTAATCGCGTGTAAGCTGTTTGGCTTTTTCATGACTCTCTGCCAGCGCTGATCAATTAAAGGCCAACGGCCCCAGTATGTATCGTCTGACATCAGTACTTCTCGCTTTCGGAGTGAGAGGCGAAGTGTCGGAAGACACGTCACAGCAAGGGGATAGACGAGCTAATCGGAAGACGGTATAAGCTACCGACCCAAAGCCAGTTAAGGCCTTTGTAAAAGAGGGATAGGTAAATGGACTTGAACACTTTCAACAGAGCCTACAACAGAGCTTCAGTTTTCATGTTGGTTTGTGGAGTTGCTAATATCTGCAGTCTGTATCTCGCCAACAAACCTGAATCACTGGATAGTTTTCTTAATGCGAACTCCGGAACGGTGTTCACATGGGGCGGTGTTGTGCTTTGGATGGTCGTTGTGAAAGCTATAATTTTTGCTACTAAAAAAGGTTGGACAAAATGATTTACAAATTACTTGTTGCAATCGCATTGATCGGTATCGGTAATCAGGCACGCGCCGACAATAGGTTCTGGAGCGGCGGCTATACGGGCTCTAGCGGCGGTGGAAGTACCGCTAGCTTGGGTACCGGCGGCTCCGCACCTCATGTTCGCGGTGAAACTTATAAATGTCGTAATGCCAAGACTGGTTCTAAAGCCGACGGATACTATTACCAAACCATTTGTGGCTGGAGTTGACATAGTTAGCTTACTTAACACTAAAGCCTCAGACTTATACCCTCTGGGGCTTTTTATTTCTTGCCTCTGTTTTTTCATTTGTTTCAAACAAGCTTTGATTTTATCCAGCGGCTGACACCTCCCAGGCCACCCCCAGCAAGGTGAGCTCTTAACTCAGCCTCCAGTTTCCTCACTTCACCCTGGGCCTCTTTCAGATCCGTCCGTAACTCGTCGATCATGCGATCCTTGGCCGCAAGTTGATCCTGTAAGTACTCCAGCATATGTCCCCCTCTACTATCGGGGGTGGTATCAGGGGGCCTGACTTTACTTACCCCCCTTACTTTAGGGGTCTCTTTCCCCGCAAGATATCCCATCAATGATTCCCTTGGAATCCGGTACTCGCCCTTTGAACCCCGCTCCACATCTGGTACCTCATCAACCCACTTTCGCATTGTGACCGGAGTAACCCCCGCAAGTTTTGCTGCCTGTGCCAGGGATAAAATATCGCCCATTATTGCCCCCCTATATTGGGGGCAAGTATACCCCCGTTACTTGCGGGGGTATATCGGGGGTATAACCAGTGTAGTTCAGAAGGGGGGTCACATGGGGTACAGCGAAGTTCTTCTGGCCAATTCCAGAGCCTGTCGTCCCCAATAGGAAACCCCTCCTGGCTACGCCGCCGCGAGTGCGGCAGCTTCGCAGGAATTCCGTGCCGGAATTCTCACACACTCCTCACCTGAAGGTGCTCTCCATATCAGCCGCAAGCGTCTGAGAGGACGAGGCTCTGCATTGCTTTAACGACCTGAAATTCGTCTCACTAAATCTCACGAAATCGTGAGATTTCTCACGATGAATGGGTAAACCCCTGAAACCCGGTGTTGAAATTTGATTCGAGCGGCGCAGGCCCAAAACTTCCCCTCCAGCCTCTCCAGTTTGTTGATCCAGGATTTTTACTCATGCCGCAGGCATGGATTTCGGGTCCGGGTGTCCCGGTCAGGGAACGTAGTGACCGGCAGCTGCCCTTGGCACCGGGGGGTGTTCGGAGTTGAGGTCTTTGCGGCGAACAGGTGTTTGACCAGGACGACGCACATAATCGCCCTATTCAAGAGCGGCTTTGGTCTTTTGCTTTTTTCTTGGCTCTGAGGATCGCAAAAAGTGGTCCTGGAGCTTCGAAATGATATTGAAGCGGGGATTGCCTGGTCTGGTAGTGGAATTCGATCTCAGGGCCAAAAACGTAGCGACGGCGTGAGTCTCTCGAGTCAGTGCGTCTTGTTGGTGATGATTTGGCCCTGCTCTACAGGGAACCAGGTCAAGTATACGTGCATCGAATAATGATTGGGGCGATGGTATGAAGCCAGACGGCTATCTTCGCCTCGCTTTCTCCATTCTTGCGCATCGTCCTGACCCGTCGTTTGTACGAGGCTCGATATTTTGGGTCTTCAACCCTTGCAATGAAATGGTCATTTCGGCGGGCTTGTTCGCTTTCTGGCAGTTGCATTCAGAACTCCGTCATATCGCGCGAAATCGTGTTTTTTTGGCTTGGTTTTGGGTCCTGTATTACTATCCTTGATACTTAAGAAACTTCTTCAACGCCTGAAAATAAATCTTCGCTTAGAGCCACATGGTTTTGCTGGGATTTTCAGGGTAAGGGGGGCTTGCGAGGGGTTTTCGCCGGGGTTATTTTGAAATTGCGACATTTTTAAATAACCCGGTTTCCCCAAGGAGAGCCAAGGAATGGCTTCCTCATTTTCAATCGTGCCCACGATTGCGCCCGGTGTCAACGGCGCTTCTTCAAAATCAAAGAAGAAAGCTGACTTACCGAGGCTTTCCGAGCTTTCCCCCGATGATAAGCCGTGGGATACTCACGGTCAGAATAGCCAGAGTCTCATGTGCGTATTTTCGGAAGGGGATGACTGGCAGCAGCGAAAATCCGAGCGCATGGAATGGTGTGGGCGGCGTTTGACTTTCGCCGTCTCACAAGAAGGGCGGCACAAGTTGAAGTCAGCGCAGTTCTGCCGAATCCGTCTTTGTCCCCGCTGTGTCTGGCGGCGGTCGCTCGCATGGAAGGCCCGCTGGTATCAGGCCTGGCCTGAAATTCAAAAGATCGCACCGAAAGCCCGCTACTTCCATCTGGTCCTGACTGTTCCGAACGTCCCGGTTACGGAGCTGCGCGACACCATCCTGAAGATGTCCAATGCCTGGAAACGTATGGTCAGCCGCAAGACTTGGCCTGCTCTTGGTTTTGTGCGTGCGACCGAGGTCACCATTGAGAAGGACCGCGAAGGCTATGTCCATCCTCACTTTCATTGTCTAGTTATGGTAAGTACCTCATATTTTTCCAAACGCTACATGACTGCCGAGGACTGGAGAGCTTACTGGGCCAAGGGCCTGGGTGTTGAGCCTGAGACTTTGACCAAACCTTACATTCGAGCGGTTGACCCCAAGGGGGGAGTGGACGCCGTCGCCGCTGCCGTGAAGGAGGTGTTCAAGTATGCGGTCAAGGGCATCGGAATGAACCCGGATGATGATGGCTCATGGGTTCCAACGCTTCTCGAAATGGACCGGCAGCTCAAGGGCACCCAGGCGACCAGCCTCGGGGGCCTTATCCGGGAGGTCTTCCGGGGGAATGAGGACATCTCCGAAGAGGAGATGATGGCCCATAAGGACGACCCTGATTTCGAGGCCGAGCAGTACTGGGAATACGTCTGGAACTTTGTCGACCGCTGGTATGAGAGGAGCCGGATCCTCGGCGCTGAGGAGACGGCCGCCCTGAAGGCAAAGGACGAGGAGCGGGATCAGAAAAAGGCCGCACATGCAGCCCCACTTCCAGAGCCGATTCGGGCTGACGAGGGGACCAGAACGGACTGGGATTTGAACCGAACCGGGCTTCGCCTTATGGCCGAGGATCTGGTCCCGGAAAGGGCGAAAAAGACCCGAAAGCGGAGGGCAGAAAGGCGCTCAGAGCTGGATGACAGCAGCTGAAGAGTTCTGCAAGCAATGCAAGCATGAATGATTTGCGGGCGGGGCTTTTTTTTCGGCTGCCGGTGTGGGGCTAGCGGGGGTCAAAGCCGGCCTCTTTCAAGGCCGCCTGCAGCTCATGAAGGGCCTTTTCAGTGGCATCCTTTTCAGCCGGGTGCGCGTAGCGGACAAGGGCGTCATGGTCCAGCTTTTCTACAAAGCAGGCGAGAGCCGCCGCGCGATCGGTGGTCAGGAATAAATTCACTTGGGTTTCTTCCATGGGAGTGTCCTGCTGGTTGGGCTTGGCCGCCTGCAGCTCATGAAGAGCCTTCTCAGTGGCATCCTTTTCAGCCGGGTGCGCGTAGCGGACGAGGGCGTCATGGTCCAGCTTTTCTACAAAGCAGGCGAGAGCCGCCGCGCGATTGTGGGTCAGGAGTAAATGCAGTTGGGTTTCTTCCATGGGGGCTCTCTCCTGGTTGGGCCTGGTCAAGGGTCTTACTTCCATTTTTTGGGTCCGGTTTTGGGAAAGGCCGCCTGTATGTGGCGGCAGAACTGGGAATAGGACATTGTTATGCGGCCGCTCTCTGTAAGACCCTTCCAGATTGTGGTCATGGTGTAGCCCTGGTCAAGATGGCTTTTTATCTGGTCCTTGAGTTCCAGGAACTGGACGCGATGAGTGGGTATCAGTTGAAGTTCCCCGGTCATGACTTACCTCCCAAGCCCGGTCTTACCAGACAATGCGAACCAATGCGAATAATTGCGAATAAGTGTCACTTCTGGTCATAAGAATCACACTTTTTGCGAAAAGATGCGAAAAAGCGGCGATTCGCGCGAAGTGTACAAGGTTGACAAAGAATGGCGTCAAATCTCAGGGCAAGATGTGTAAATGTAATACCGCCGCTCCGCGACGGCCTTACATTTACGGTCAACTTATTCGGCGCTGCCTCAACGTGTGACCTCCACCCCGGAAATGAAATTGGGTGATGGTTGAGCAAAAAAGAAGACAGGAAGACAAACAGGATATCGGACACACCTGACCCACTGAAGTGAGCGCAACCCCCTGCCAACACACAGCCGTCTGTCACCCATTGAGTGACAAGATGTCACTCTTTGTCACCCATGAAGCAAAGAAAGGAAATGATGTTCAATCCCTGCTTGGGAGTGACAAGAGGTGACACAGGGACCGTATTTTAAACCGTTCTATTTTGGACGGGAAAAACAGCGGAATCTGGGAACGCATAAACCGCTCTGCGGGTGGCGTTCATTTTTCGGGCTGGCGGGGTTTTTTTAATCACCCGATGAGTGTTGACGCTGGAGTCCGGGGGCCGACAGCAGGCGGCCTCTGCTTCCGTGCAACCCGTGTGAACCAGAGCGTCAGCGGAAGGGCAATCAAGGTAACGGCTGCAAAGAAGCAGATGGTGCCGACAGAAATATCCCGGTTGATACCTCCCCGCTGGTTTAACATTACGCACAAATTCAAGACAAAGTGAACCGCGATTGACCCAACCAGTCCGTGCCTTAGGAAGGCAATCCCACAGAATAAACCAATGACAAAGGTGGGTAACAGACTTAAAAGTCCTGGTTCGGTATAGCCGTATAAGAGAGCCCCCACGAGATGGAACCCTGCAAAGATCACGCTTGAGATTACAATAGCCGGTGCCGATGTCACAATCATGAGAAGAGCACTAAGGATGATCCACCTAAAAAAAACCTCCTCCTTTGCCACCTCAAGCAACACTTTTGCAGCATTTTCTGAAACGCTTAGTAAAGATGGCACTAAAGCCGATCCAGGCTCAACCCCAGGTTCGCCAATTGAAGTGTGATAGGTTTTTCCGAAGACTTCTATTTGAACATAATTCATGAAAGAGCTGGATGCGATCATTCCGAAAATCAAGCTGGCAGTGATCAAAATTTCCCGAAAACGGAACCGTTTCCTGTTGGGCTGTTTGATCAAAGCAGTTTTCCACAAAGTCAAAGCTACACACAGGGCCAGAGTAAACGACGCAACCGAAGGACCAAAGCCCTCGTCCCATCCGGATTTGGCTCGGATGGTCATGGCAAGGATGATCAAAATAATTGTGCCGAGAACTACGCCCGCGTGTTTCATCCTGGAAATTCCTCTTAGCGCCCACCGATCTGCCGGAGCTGCGAGAGCAGCTCTTCTTTTGATTCAAATACTATGGTGAAACTCTGATCGTCGATCACTGAAGCATAATATCCACTGGGCTCTGCATAGTAGTGCTTCGGATTATACTTCGGTTCAATGACAGCCATCGTATAAGCCCACTTCTCAACGCCATCAGTGGGATCAGTGAAAAGCTCAAACTTATGCTGTGTGCATGGAACGTTATTAGGGTTTAGCGGTCCCCCTGCCTGGCAGTTTTGAGTTTCCGTCTCAGTTACAGTGCCGTCCTCGTTTTGGGTTGTGGACTTGGAAAAACTGGTCTGGCCGCCACCTAGCAAATTGTCCGTCAGGTTCATGAGGAAGTCCCATACATTACTTTGCTTTGCCGGATCTTTGGTCTGAATAGCGTCACTGAATTGAGTCTGCTGCTGCTCACGAGTCTGCTGTTCCTGCCGGGCTCTTTGCTCTGCCGCGCGCTTTGTAGCAGCTTTTAAAGAGGCAGCCGTTAGCGATGCCGTGCCTGCGCTGGCACCAGACGCACCGGCGAAACCTGCAACAAGGCCAAGCCCACCAGGAAGCACGCCGCAACACTCACTTGGTGCAGTGACTTCCATATGCTCTCCCTCTTCTTCGGCGAAACCTTCTGACGCGATGGATAGTGCAACCAGGATCATAAATTTTTTCATAAGTCGTCCTAACGTCGTAATTAAAAACGATAGATCTCAATGGCCCACTGCGCATGAAACCCATGATATAACCACAAAAGAGCGCTCTGTGCAATTCACTTAGGTTTTAATCCGGCAGTGCCGCCCGAGGCAATCGGGATCGGATTGACAAAGGCGGAATGTGGGCTCAAAAAGGATCAGACATTGATCCGCCGTGAACCAAAGATGGGAACAAAATATGCAGGAAATCCTGGCCCAATCGATCCGGGAG
>NZ_DASQZC010000714.1:0-4232 GCF_035638895.1 Nostoc sp.
AACTTGACTTCTTGTTAGTTTAGTTTTCTTTATAACTTCAACTGTGACTATCTCTTCAAATCTTGGAAGCTCTAGTGTAATTTCTGGAGTTTTATATTCATCTTCTTTTAACTGTAAATCTTTGTTATCACTACCGTTATTAGACTCGATAACAAATGAATTTTCGTTTTCTGGTTTATTGTTATTAGTTTTGTTATTAATATTGTCTAAGATGTTATCATTTATGTTTTGTATTTCTTCATGATTGTTATTAGCGTTATCAGTTTTGATAACAGGCAATTGTAAATTACTTGTCAAAGTTTCTAATGTTTTTACTCGTTCTTGCAGCTCTAAAAACATTTCCTTGGTAACTTCTATTGTGGGGGCTATGAAGTTTTTCCCAGCAGTAGCTAGTGGAAAATCGAGGTAAGCAGATAACGCTTTAATTAGTACTTCAGTTTTACTGTCTCCAGTTTCCTCGCAGCGTTTTTCTGCCTGCTCATATAGTTCATTTGGGATTCTGCCTGAAAAGAAGCGGTTAGATGACATATTGTTATCATGTAGCGATAACGTCATAATAACAATACTTTTGATTAAAATCTATACTTTTATCAACTTGTTATTATTGTTATCATTATGTTTCAATACTTACGAAATTTGCTTTGTCGGTACCTGTTGCAACATGTTTTGGTACATACCGAAACGTGTTGAACGTTTTTTTAACCCCTTTCTGAGTGTATGGAGGTCTGAGTAACATCTGACGAAGGAAGATGTTACTCAGGTTTCTGTAACTCAGAAAGGGGTACTTGTTTTTTTGAACTACTAATCTTGTAGAAAATTTATAGCTCATTCCTGCCATTGCCTAATCGAGCGAAGGAGTCTTCCAGTTCGTTAGGCTACATGAGTCGATTTGTTTAATTCTTTAAAATTTCCTCTTCGTTTAGAAGTTTAGCTTGTGTTCTCGTATGTCTTATGGTTATTAATTATTGCTTCTGCCGGTAGATAGAATTATTCTTTCAAAATGTTATTTTTAATTCATACCAAGAAACGTCAAATTCTTGCTGTAGATAGATGACGTAGGTGGTTTATTTAGTTACAAAACCCAATGCTGCTGTAACAGAACTGGGTTTTGATTTTGTTTTATTACTTGGAGGTAATTCTATTATGCTACCAAATCTGTTGGCTGTTTTGAAAGAGGGGCTTTTAACTGTAGTGGTTTTAGCTTTGGTGCTGGGATCTCTTGGGATAGCAATTCTAGATCCACAATTTCGCCCAGCTTTTGCTGATTTAGCTAAGGTTGGAATTGCTGGTTATTTAGGTTGGATGATTCCACATTCTCCTAGCAGGCGCTAATTTCAATTCCGCCTTCACTTGAAGATATTAAGGGATAACGTGAGGGCGCAGACCGAGCGTTATCCCTTGCACTGTGAGCGTTTGAAAGGTTTGACAAATTAAAAACCCCCCTGTAGAGTTAAAGTTACCACACTTTACAATTTCTACTGAGGGGCTTAAAACTACGTGTCTGACAACAAATCAGACGCGAGTATTAGTATTTCTAATCCTAGTCTACCGCTATCTACTCAGCCTGACCAGACCCCAGGACTGGCAGATTTGTCAGATCGGGATCAATTTTGGGACAAGCATCGGAATAATGCCGATCGCGTTTCAGATCACTATGCTCGTAGTCGCTATCAAAAATATGCTTATCGTATTAACGATTGCTCTCAAATGCTAGATTTTCGTTTAGTTCCAGAGCAGTCTGATGGTGTTTACAAACTGAAATTATCATCAGCAAAATTTTGTAGAACTCGCTTTTGCCCAGTTTGCCAATGGCGGCGATCGCTCATGTGGAAGGCAAAGGCTTATCAAGCTTTGCCAAAAGTTGTTCAGGATTATCCAAAGCACCGATGGCTTTTTCTAACATTGACTGTAAAGAATTGCCCAGTTGATGAATTGAGGAAAACTTTG
Organism: Nostoc sp.; assembly: GCF_035638895.1. Lineage (GTDB taxonomy): Bacteria > Cyanobacteriota > Cyanobacteriia > Cyanobacteriales > Nostocaceae > Nostoc. Next base: position 1,948 of record NZ_DASQZC010000714.1, read on the forward strand.
GACTGGATGAATAAATCATTTATTAGGTTAACTAAGTTAAAAGATTGGCCAGGTGTGGGATGGATTAAATCTGTTGAGGTGACACGGGGTCGTGATGGCAATGCTCATCCTCATATTCATACTTTGCTGATGGTCGCTCCTGGATATTTTGGCCCTAATTATTTATCTCAAGAGCGGTGGAATGAACTTTGGCAGCAATCAGCGCGGTTGGATTATAAGCCAGTGACTCATGTAAGGGCGATCGCTAAAGAGCATAATCCTTGTGTAATTATTCCAGAGATTTTGAAGTATCAAGTTAAAGAATCAGACTTGATTGCAAATCGTGAGTGGTTTTTGGAGTTAACTAAGCAGTTACACAAAACTAGGGCAGTAGCTGTTGGTGGTGTATTGCGATCTTATATGGCTGATTTGGAGCGCGAACCAGAAGACCTTGTGGGTGAAGATAGCAAGGGTGAGGTTGATGAGGGGCATTTGTATTTTGCTTGGAAGCGTGAGCATAAGAAATACAAACTTATTGATCCCTAATAGCTTTTATTGCTGATAACGCTTGATAACGTAAACTTTATTCTGTTATCAGTTATGTTATTATTTTGTTATCGCTTGTTATCACTAGCGATATAGTACTTTTGTACTATTTGACAGTGTAACACAATTTGAGGTTGATTATGCCAAGAGGTGGACGTAGGGATGGTGCTGGTGGAAGGTATAAATGGATTCACGGAGAAACAAAAGTTATTAGAGTTCCCGTACAGTTAGCCGATCGTATTTTAGAGATTGCTAAAATGTTGGACGAGGGAGTACCTTTAGATAGTGTAACAGGGTCAAAGACTGTAGATTTATCTGGTATTTCTATACATCAAGGTCAAAGCGGAGCGATAGTTTATTTGAAGGATTTGCTAAGGGCAGGGTATAAAATTCGACCTATAGCTCTGGTTGATAAGCTTAGAAAGGATTTAGATAAGGAAGGCTAACTGAAATGGTAAAAAATCAAAAACTTTCAAGAGATGTGAACGGAATTGCTGTTGAGCAGCGTGTTGTAGATGGTTTTATTAATGCAACAGCTATGGCAGTTGCTCACGGTAAAGACATTTCTGAATGGCTGGCGTTAGAAATGATACTAAGACTTGTGACTGCTCTTGCGAAAAAGCTCGGTGTAGATCCAATTCCCGGAAAAGTAGGCAATTCAGTATACACAAGGGTTTCAGCTACTTATCCTACTATTGTTATTGTAAAACGAGGATCTCCAGAAAACGGAGGTGGCACATGGGTTCATCCTAAGCTAGCAGTTCATGTAGGTCAATGGTGTAGTGAGGAGTTTGCTCTCCAAGTTTCTGATTGGATAGAAGAATGGATGACCACTGGGAAAAATCCAATATGGCTTGAATCTGACTTAGATCGCGTTATCTATAGGGATGCGCTTAAAGATGAAACTCGTTTAAGAATGACAGATCAGATTAAAGTTTATTTAATACAAATTAAAAAGTATGATGACAAGATATATAGAGGACGTTTTTTCTCTAAAATCAATGATGGTATAAATATTTCTGTTACTAGTGAAACTGCTAAACAGATGAGATTTCGACTTTCTCAAATGCTTGGGAAAGAAATTAAAGAAAATGAACTAATTAGAAATTATTTTCCTGCATTGTATTTAATTAGATACATATCTGTATGTGAGGCTTTAGCTAATTTCATGGTTCGTGATGGATTACATCCAGAGACTGCTTTGGAACGCGCTATTGAAATTGCTTTGCCTTCTAATTATATTCCAAGGCAAATAGATTTTGTTGAACATATTAACTTTGTTCGTCAACGACTGTCTCAACCTGTTCTTGGGCAAGAGAATCTAAAGTTTCTCCCTTAATGATTTTGTTGTTATCAGGCTGATAATTATTGTTATTAATGGAGTCTGTAGGATATGTGGAATCTGTTATCAAGTTTTGATAAATAGCGTTATCAGGAATTAGATTCCAAACAGGTCTTTCTTTGGAGTTTTCCCCGGCATAAAATAGTCTGTAATGATGATCGTTAACTTTTATGCCATCTTTGTGAATAACTTCAAAAGGTTTTTCTAAAAGTTTTCCAGCTTTTATTGTCCCTCCCTTATGTCTTATTTTTTCTATAGCTTTACCCATTAGGTAATCAACTTGACTTCTTGTTAGTTTAGTTTTCTTTATAACTTCAACTGTGACTATCTCTTCAAATCTTGGAAGCTCTAGTGTAATTTCTGGAGTTTTATATTCATCTTCTTTTAACTGTAAATCTTTGTTATCACTACCGTTATT
>NZ_DASQZC010000715.1:0-20172 GCF_035638895.1 Nostoc sp.
TAACGCCATCTATGCAGACGCTTGAAAGACTTTTTAGAATCATCTCCTTCATCAATAGAAGCAAATCGTGTGATCCCTGCCCTTGGTTGAAAACAGTTCTCAGCATTGGGATGCTTCAGCACATTATTTTTTCTAAACCAGTATTCAACTGTTAATTCTTGAGGTATGCCTTCAGGGCAAGGAATGATGGAATTTTCTTGGAATGGTTCGCACTGACGCCAAGGATAAGCAAAAACCCTTGTTTGAGGATATAAAATATGATTTTTCCAAGGAAAAGTATCTTCAGGTAGAAACTTTTCACTACCGACTTTTATTCCTGTATCTTTGATAAAACTATTCCGGAAACCAATGAGAATAATTCTTTCTCTATCTTGGGGTACGCCATATTCGATAGCATTAATTAACCGCTCTGTTAATATATAGCCTGCTTCCAGTAATTGTTGCTTGAGCGATTCAAAAAATAAACGGTGTTTTTTTGTTCTCCACAATCCCTTAACGTTCTCAAATAAAAAGAAATCTGGAAGATTACGGCAAATTAATTCAACGTAAGAAGCGGAAAGCTTACCATTATCTCCTAAACCTCCTCTATTTTTCCCGCCAATAGAAAAATCAGGGCAGGGAGGCCCCCCAATGAAGCCGACAATATTATGAGATTTACGACAATCTTGTACTAGCTCCCGTAGGTGTTGTGTTTGTAACCCATCAAGAAGTTGGGTTACATCTCCTACTTCTCCATCATGATACCCGTATTCTGGTAACGGTAGATTGAGAACCTGCCGTGAATACCGGTATGCAGTCATAAATGGGGGAAAGATTTCATTGACGTAAACAACCTTAAAACCGTTGGTTTCAAAACCTAAATCTAAGAAACCTGAACCAGCAAAAAAGGAGAAAATACAAGGGCGATCGCTCATTCAATAACTACTGCCGTAAAACAGTCTTAATTAATATTGAAATGCATAGGGTTTATACTTACGTACCGATCAAAAATGAACAATTTTAAGATTGCTTCAGTTGTCACAAAATTCACACTTTCTCTAAGTGTTTAATATCAAAATTTACTCAATCTTTAAGGAAAATACCTGACAGAAAAAGAGTCTGAAGTCACAATTAATAAATATAGGAGTTTTCAAACTCTAAATCATGTTTAAGACAAATATTTGTCATGAAATAAAAAACCGGGGTACTTCGGACTAATTTTTATGCGAATTTTAATTTACTCCTACAACTACTATCCAGAGCCAATTGGTATTGCCCCACTGATGACTGAATTAGCAGAGGGACTAGTGAAACGTGGGCATCAAGTGCGCGTAGTTACCGCTATGCCCAACTACCCTGAGCGTCAGATTTACCAGGAATATCGGGGCAAGTGGTATCTCAACGAATACAAAAATGGCGTTCAAATTCAACGCAGTTACGTTTGGATTCGTCCCCAACCCAATCTATTAGATCGGGTGTTACTAGATGCTAGTTTCGTTGTCACTAGTTTTGTGCCCGCCCTCGTCGGTTGGCGTCCAGATGTTATTCTCTCAACATCGCCATCCTTGCCAAGCTGTGTACCAGTTGCTCTTTTAGGATGGTTACGTGCTTGTCCTGTAATCTTAAATCTACAAGATATATTACCAGAAGCAGCCGTCCATGTCGGTCTACTGAAAAATAAATTGCTTATAAAGTTATTTACAGTGTTGGAAAAATTTGCTTACCACACTGCCAGTAAAATTAGCGTCATCGCCGATGGGTTTGTAGACAATTTGCGATCTAAGGGCGTAAAAGCTGAGAAAATTGTACAAATTCCCAACTGGGTTGATGTAAACTTTATCCGCCCTTTCCCTAAAGAAAATAATCCTTTCCGCGCCGCACATAACCTGAATGGCAAATTTGTAGTACTTTATTCTGGCAACATTGCCCTAACCCAAGGCTTAGAAAGCGTTGTCAAAGCTGCTTCTGTGTTGCGCCATATCCCAGATATTGTTTTTGTCATCGTTGGAGAGGCAAACGGTTTACAGCGATTGCAACAAGAATGTTTAGACTGCGGCGCAAATAATGTTTTGCTACTGCCATTTCAACCCCGCAAATCATTGCCACAAATGTTAGCAGCTGCCGATGTTGGCTTGGTGGTGCAAAAGAAAAATGTTGTATCTTTCAATATGCCGTCAAAAATTCAAGTGCTACTTGCCAGTGGACGAGCTTTGGTTGCTTCTGTCCCCGATAATGGTACGGCAGCAAAAGCCATCAAGCAAAGTGGCGGCGGAGTTATTGTTCCTCCAGAAGATCCCCAAGCTTTAGCAATGGCAATTTTAGATTTGTATCAAAACCCCGAAAAAGTCAAAACTCTGGGTTATAAAAGTCGCCAATATGCCGTTGAAAACTATGCTTTTGAGCAAGCTTTAAATCAATATGAGTCGTTGTGTTACTCATTGACAGCAGAGCGTGGAGCAATTCAGTCCACAAGAATTACCAAACAAGAAGTTTAGTTTACAGCAGTAGGCTTAGATTAGACAAAGTGCTAAACTCAAAACCCTAACAATTCTGCTCCAGTTGCTCTGGCTGTTGCAGCGTGATTTTCGTACCCTGTTGACACTGGGCTGTACTTAGTAGGTAAATGTTGTCCTAACGGTACCAACATAAATGCTACCATTACTATGATTATGTTCTGGACTCGTAATCACAAATAATCCCGGAGTTATTGCCAGATTGTCTGTGACTTGATAGTGGTAAAAGGCTTCCAGATGTAAGGACGTATCCTTATCTTTGAAGGCATCACCGAAACTATTATGAGTCACTTTGGGAGGTTGACCCACAGTAAATCCTGCAAAGCTGCCTTTTCGTCCGATATCTCTGAGAGCTAGTAGCACTGCCCATGTGAAAATGGACGCATTTGGATTTGCTGGTAAATCTTCTGCTTTTGCATGAATAAAACCAACTCTACCACCGAGAGTAATAACTGGGCTAAGTTGCCAAGCAGCTTCTGCACCAAATGAATTAGCAACGATCGCATCTGCCTCATCATTAAATGGATCACTGGTTAATTCGCTTCCAGTTCCCGTCTTCAAATTGTTATGAGAGTGAATATAGGTAAGGCTGAGTTCTGTTGTTTTAGTGGGTTCGAGGGTTAGTTGAGCGATCGCTCCGTAAGGGCTAGCAAAAATCCCCTTCTCTGAATTAGCTGCATTGCTGCTGATATATCCTAATGACAAATTCAAAGCTTTATTCAAATTATGAGAAATACCGATACCTGCGCCACTACCTTGTCGGCGAATCGGATTTTCTCGTCCAAATGTAGAAATCGATCCATCTCCACTACCGCTAAAAAGAGGATTGACACTAGGAACAAAGTCGCCTAATCCTCCTCCCAACCCGTAGAAAGTCATGCGGGTTCGTTTACCTAGTGGAAATCTGTACTCTAGCTCATCTACTTCCACCTCATTTTCATCGTCACCATCAAATCCCAAATTTGTCATTTGAGTTCCAGTTACATCTTCTAATGCTGGTGTGTTCCTTGCTTGTAAGCGCACTTCCAATTTATCTTTTCCAGTAAAACTGCTTACGAAGCTGAGACGAACGCGATCGCTCAATACTAAATTTTCATTTATTGGTTTACTGCTGTTGGCTCTCTTTTCACCAGCGAATCCAGTGACAGCAAAGATGGCTTCCGCCTCAAGCTCAACATAGGGGGAAAACTGTTGCGTTTCTAATGCAGCAACGTTGGTTTCTAATAAAGTAACTCGTTTCTCAAGGGTTTTTAATTCTGCCGATAATTCCGAAACAGATGTGATTTTACTTAATGCATGATTATCAGCATTAGATTCACTGAAGTGATTAGGTTTATCGGCAATCGGTGTTGCAATAGCTGGAGTTATGCTACTCGAAGTGCATGAGATAATTAAACTACTTAAGCAAAATTGTCGCCAATAAGTTGAAGCTAACAATGCTCTCTCCTGAAAATTAGCAATTAGAATATAGGAATTTGAACACCAAGATGAACCGCAGAGGCCCAGAAAACCCAGAGATAATAAGGAGAGATTTTTACGAATGATTTAGGATTGTTATAGAATGTTGTTTATGCAGAAAATAAGAGTTTAAATCATGATGCGTTTTTAATATGTAAACGTTGTTCACATAGATTTAATAATGTTTCTGTAAAAGAACGACGTTCTAAAAATTGGGTGCTAATGTGAATATGTCGTACTAATGTTAAGGTAATGTAGGATTCAATTGAAGTTTTGAATTCTTCATTTGTAAGCTGAATAAATCTTTTAGTTAGGGCAGTTTCCCAATTGTGTAATGCTTCTGAATTGCCAAGGATGCGAAGGCTGTATTCTTTAATATGAGCAATAAAGTTACCGATATCAATGGCTGGATTACCTTCACAATATAAATCAAGGTCGATGAGATACAAACGAGAACGATTAATAATCACTTGATCGGGATAAAAATCTCGGTGGATGCCACAGCGCTTGAGTTCTGGAGTATTTTCTCCTAAATGATTAGATGCTGCTAATATTTGTTCTAAGCGTTTTTTCCATTCTGGATATTGTTGCATCACCAATGGAATCCTTTCATTCAAGATTCGCAGTTCGTCTGACATGGCATGAGAACGGCAAGGAGGAATGTTAGTTTGGTGAAGTTTATGAGCAACTTCAGCAATTCGTTTTGCTAGGAAAATGGTGTTGGTTTGAGTTAAGAATTGAGTGGCAATCGCTCCTTGAACTTTTCGCTGCAACCACATCTGCCATTCGGGGATTATTCCTATAGGTTGCGGTACTGAAATTCCATCAGCACTATCATCTGCAAATCCTTTTTGCCACAAGTATTTTTGTAATTCATAACTATTAAAGTCTGTTCCTTTAGCTCGGATTTTGCCAATTAGTGTAATGGTTTGCCCGTGATTATTCAGCAATTCATATTCAATCAAACAACGCCGCCCTGGTTTGTGGCGAATGACTTGAATTTTTTGCAGTTGAGCGTTTTCAACAATTGGCAAGTACTGAGTGAACCGTTGTTGTACTTTTAATGGATCAAGGGCTGCTGACAAAAATGGCATTTTGGAATCAGTTACACTGTTAAAGCGATCGCTGACGAAAACAGTCATATTTTTTCGCCTCTAAATATTAACTGGGCGTAAATCTAAAAACTCTTATCGAAACAGAATTCAGCATGAATAAATTCTGTACAACTGGTACGATTTAGTGGTCTAGAAGAAAGTGAAGAGTCTGAATTCCCTACTAATTGATTCTGAATTCTTCAAGTCATCAAATGATTTGACTTTTCCTCAGTTCGGATTGCAGTCTGCATTTGATACAATGCCGCATAGCGACCATTCTGTTGCATTAATTCCTGATGAGTGCCTTGTTCTAGCACCTGCCCATTTTCTATGTAAAGAATTATATCTGCGCGAGTTGCAAGATACAGATCATGAGTAATTAAAAAGGTGGTGCGATTTTGCGAGAGCCGTTGTAGAGCATCAACGATCGCTGTCTCATTACCTTGATCTAGCCCAGTTGTGGGTTCATCTAAAATCAAAATTGGAGCTTGGCGAATAGCAGCGCGGGCGATCGCAATTCGTTGGCGTTGTCCGCCTGAAAGGGTTGCACCTCGTTCTCCTACAAGTGTGTTGTATCCTTGGGGTAAAGCTTGGATGAAATCATCAGCATTAGCTAGACGAGTGGCTGCTTCAATTTCTGCATCCGACACGCAGGCAATACCGTAGGCAATATTTTCTCGAATGGTAGCGGCAAATAAGAGACTGTCTTGCAAAACTACACTAATTTGTGGGCGTAATGATTCCAATGTGTACTCGCGGATATCCCGCCCATCAATCATGACTTTACCCATCGTCGGGTCATAAAGTCGTAATAATAGACTTACTAAGGTAGATTTGCCACCACCTGATGTACCAACGATCGCTACTTGCTGCCCTGGTTGAATGCTTAAATTGATGTCTTCCAGCAGAACTTGTCCTCGTTCATAGGCAAAGTGAACGCGATCAAAACAAACCTCACCTCGGAAAATTGGAGCCGGTATTGCATCCGGCAAATCTCGAACATCAGGTTGCTGTGATAATACATCTAAAATTCGCTCACCAGAAGCAGCAGCTTTAGCAAGTCTTCCGGTGTACTTAGCAAAGTTCTGAACTGGCTTAAAGGCATTTTTGAGATAGGTGAGAAATACCAGCACATCACCCGGTGTCAGAGCATTTTGCAATGCCAGCCAAGAACCGTACCATAAAACAAGTGCTGTTCCTAGTGCAATTACAGCATCAACGGTTCGTTCGAGATGAGCCGCAAGGCGTTGGGTTTTGACGCTCTCCTTCAGGCTACGCTGATTTTGTTGAGAAAAAACTCGCGCAAAGGCATCTTGCAGTGAGAGGGCTTTGACTAATTTTATGGCAGCAATTGACTCAGCCGCCGTCGCCGCCACAGCCCCTTCTTGTTTGCGTTGCTTTAATGAAGACTCACGAATTCGCTGACTCAGCCGATTCGTGACTAATGCAAACAATGGTAAAGTGAGCAGTGCAAGTAGGGTGAGGCTCCGATTTATCCAAAGCATCACGCTAATCATGCCAAACAGCGTCAGAATGCTCACCACCAATGGTAATGCTGCCGTGATCATAATTTCTTGCAGACGGCTAGCATCGCTACTTACACGAATAATTAAATCGCCGCTACGAGCTTTGGTGTGGTAAGACAAAGACAAATCTTGAAGATGACAATACAGATGATTACGTACCTTAGTCATGACTCGGCTACCTACTGTTGCTAGTCCGACAGTACTCCAATAGGCGGCAAGTGCGCGTAATCCGGTAATGACAAGGACTGTAACTGCTGAAACTGTCAGTAATGTAACTGGCTCCAAGCGATCAACTAATGGGATATTGGTAGGTTGATCGCCTCGAATCAAAACGTAATCAAAGACAAACTTTAGGGGCCAAGGTTCCAGCACCCGTAGTCCGACATCCGCAACCAGAGCGATCGCAGAAATCAAAAGTAGTCCATACTGTTTCTGAATGTAAGGCCAGAAATAGTGTAGTACTCCCCATAAACCGGGAATAACTTTTTTCTGTGGCTTTGAACGTCCCATTTATCGTCTCACCTCCACTTGGAATTGAGACGGAGTATTTAATCCAGCTATATGCAAAATCTGTTGCGCGATCGCCTCCCAAGTGTGATGTTCTATGACTGTTTTCCGCGCCGCTTGTCCCAAAGAATGGCGCAAAGTAGGCGATCGCCACAATTTTTCTAATGCCTCTGCTAAGGCGATCGCATCACCTGGTGGGCAAAGAATCCCATTCACCTCTGTGTCAATTAGCTCAAGTAATTGCCCAATACCACTAACAACTACTGGCAAACTAGCCGCCATATATTCATAAACTTTCAACGGTGAAAAGTAAAAATCGGATTCAGCCGGATATGGTGCAACAGCAACATCCATTGCTGCTAATAATTTCGGAATTTCATCAGGATTCACTGCTCCGGTGAATTTAGCATGAGAATATAATCCTCGTGCCAATAATTCGGCTTCGAGATTTTCCCGTTCAGGGCCATCGCCAACAATCAAAAGTTTGGCATTGGGAACTTGTTGATGCAGTTGAGCAAAAGCTGCTGTGAGAATTGGTAATCCATGCCACGGTTTTAATGTGCCGACAAATCCCACTGTAAAGGTTTCTGGTTGTGTTGAAAATGCACGATTAAAAGCAGAGAAGCGATCGGGATTTACACCATTTGGGATGACATGAATTTTGCTACTTTTGACATAATTCATTAAGTAAGTTTTCACTTCAGCTGAAACAGCAATCAGTGCTGTAGCAGATGGAAAAACCCGATTGGCGACCTGTTGGGCGCTATGGCAATCAATCAAGCCACGATGTTTTGCCTGTTCAGCAATCAGAGGTGAATTGACCTCTAATAATCCGGGAATTCCCATTGCTTGGGCAAATTGCATTGCGCTATAACTCCAAAGAGAGTAACGCTCATAAATTAGGTCAAATGGGCCAAATTTCTCCAAAGCTGAACGCAAATCAGGATTAATCGATAAGGCAACTTGCTCTCGCACAGAGCGTTCTAGTTTTGGGATGGCTGGAAGTTGATGAACTGAAACATTAGTTAAATCTGCGGGTGGCTTTCCACCAATGCGAGTGGCAAACAAATCTACTTGGATATTTTGCCGTTGCAATGCTCGAATTACTTCTTGGACATGAATAGAGCATCCTTTTTGCCCAAATACAGGAATTCCTGGATCGGCACAGATATAAGCAATTCGCACGCTCTAAACCTCCTGAACTACTTTTAAAGTCATGGCAGCATTCGGTTCAGCCGCATGAAATATTGCTCGTAATGCTGCGCTATTGCGATGAATGTCAAACTCAGATTCAATTAATTGTCTGGCTTGGGTTGATAACTTGACTCGGAAGGCGGGATTGCTAAGGAGTTGTTGAAGTGCGATCGCTAATTGTTCGGCATCATGTTGTGGCACAATTAATCCAGTCTGGCGATCGCGCACTAATTCGGGAATTCCAGTCACATCTGTACTTACACAGGGCGTTCCCAATGCCATCGCTTCGAGTAAAACTGTAGGCAAACCATCCCGATTGCCATCTTGTCCAATAATATATGGAGCTGCAAACACAGCAGCTTGCTGCATCAATTGAAATACATCATTTTGAGGACGTGGGCCGACAATTTCCACAGTAGATTGCAGCCCTAAATCTTGGATTTTTTGTTGCAATACAGCTTCTAATGATCCTGTTCCCACTATTTGACATTGGAAATCACAATTTATTCGCTTCAGAATCGCACAAGCATCTATTAAAATAGATAGCCCTTTCTTCTCAATTAATCGACCGACTGAGAGAATCAATGGAGGACGATCAATCGGGGAAGAATATTGTAATTGTCGTAAATCTAAGCCATTGTAGATGCGTTGAACTCGCTTTGCAGCTGCACCATAAGTTTTTTGCAAATAATTGAGGTTATAGCCACTGACAGTTACGACAGTGGCAGCATCTTTGAGCTTGCGTTGCATATCCTCAAATTCAACACTTTCATGAAAGATGTCTTTAGCATGAGCGGTGAAGGTGTAGGGAATGCCCGTGAAGTGAGATGCTAATCGAGCTACACTGGTTGCAACAGTGCCAAAGTGAGCGTGAAAATGGGTGATTCCTTTGAGTCGCGCTTCTCGTGCTAGCCATGCAGCTTGGTAAACAGTGCTAGCTTGTTCACCTTGAGCAAATGCCAACTTTGACCAAAAATCTGGAATAACTTTACTCGCTTCTTGTAATTCTGCCCAAAAATAGCTTGCTGCTGTGGGAGCAAGACTATTAAGGGATTTGCTCATTCGACCTTGAATTGGCTTACAAATGTAGTTGACGGTAGCACGTACCTGGGAAATAATATTTTGAAAGTGAGTGTCACACGGTGCCCTCAAAGCAAAAATTTCAATATCTAAACCAGCCGCTTCATGAGCCAAAATTTCATTGACGACGAAGGTTTCAGAATAGCGAGGATAACGTTTAAGAATGTAACCAATACGGACTGACATAATTCGTAATTCGTAATTCGTAATGCGTAATTCGTAATTAAGATGCTTGATGTGATGAATGATGAGTAAACTTGAGTATTTCATTTACGAATTGAGGAATACGGGTAAGTCCATCAAAATCGATACAATTACGGGCTTGTAGCGGCTCACCTGACTCCATTAACCAATCAGTTAATGCTTGAGGTTTCAGATGATCTGGGTGCAGCATATCAACGAAACCAAGTGCCTGTAAGCGTTTGGTACGGATAAACTGCTCTCGACGGGGCTTGATTCGGGGTACAATAAGCGATCGCTTTTGAAATGACAGCAATTCGCAAGTTGTGTTGTAACCACCCATAGCAATGACGCGTTCAGCCTGATTCAGCAACAGCGTCGGTTCAGCTAAATATTTCAACACCCGCAAATTAGAACGTTTAGCAGCATACTTCTGAAGCTGTTGCTGTACTTTTTGCGACATGAACGGCCCCGTCAAGATGATGCCGCTCATCTCTGCTGGTAGTTCAGCAAGAGCAAATGTTTCTGCCAGACGCGCTCCATCTTGTCCGCCTCCCACCAAGCACAACACGAATCGTTCAGATGGCAAATTCAGTGATTTCAATGCCTGAACGCTATCCATATCTACGAATTTCAGGCGGTTACGCTGGTCAAGATAGCCAGTGTAGCGTAATTTTGCTAAAGTCTTTGCATTGAAACGATATTCCTGTGCTAGGTCATAGATGGCTGGATCACCATATACCCAAACCGCATCATAGTAGGTTTGAATCGCCTCTTCATTAGCTATTCTTTTCCAATCTCGATGCACGGATGTGGGATCATCTAAAATATCCCGTAAACCTAAAATGCAGTGCGTTTTTCCTTGGGTACGCAAATAATTTAGTGTTGGTTCTAGCTCTCTTACCGCTCCTCGCGGTACATTATCCACAATCAGAATATCGGGTTTAAAAGTTTTAATGGTGGTAAGAATAACTTGCGATCGCAGCGTAATAATTTCCTGCAATGATAGATCCAATCGTCGCGCCTGATATTGCCCATCAATATTTTTGTGCAGGGCAGGTAGGGTCAAACAATCAACCCCTGGTAGTGTTATTACGTTGCTGGCATCTTGTATCCCACTAATGAGCAAAACATCAATTTCTAGGGCTGAACATCCTAAAGTTTGAGCAATCAACAAATTACGGCGCTTATGTCCCAGCCCCATTGTGTCGTGGGAATATAAAGCAATGCGACATTTACGAGCATTGCTAGATAAACTACTAACCTCTGAAGACGCTATGCTAGCCGACGTTCGTGCTATTTTTTTAATGGGGGTTAACAAGTTTTTCATCTGTACTCCTGACAAACTTTTCATCTGGTGGCTGACGACTTGCAAATTGAGTTAACACTTTTATCCAAACTTTAAATTTTGATTTTTGAGTTAAATTGACAAATTAATGATATGCTCACTTTATGAATTAAATAAAATAAAAACATCCCACTTTTTCATGTCTTTATTATTAGAATTTGCTTATTTTTTCTACTAAAATTAATAGGTTTTATTTTTTTAAATTAATAATTTCAAAACCTAAAGTTAAAATCAGATTATTATTCGGTTAACAAAAGTTAAACACTACTTTATAAATTATCAATTTCTTATTAAAAGTGCATGAGAAATTGATGAAAATTCTCTCATCAAAAATTAATTAGTAGATTGTAAGCCTTAAACCAATTCGCAATTCGCAATGACGCTCGCGGACTCGCTAACGCTTCGCTATCGCGGACTCGCCTTGCGCGTCGCTAACGCAATTAAGTTTTGAGATGGGGATTTAAACCCCTTTCTCATTACAAGCAATTCCCTTTGGGGATGGGGAATTAACCCCTCTTGTTTGTTAAACCGAGTATTTGATGAATTTAAACAGCCTCAAATGAGGATGAGTCAAAATGAGCAGGGTATTAAACCGTTTTTGCGATCGCATGTCTGTTTTCAAAATATCTCAGTTGCTTTTAGTTTGGCAGCAACTATTGGGAGAAGCACGCACCCGGATTTTGCTCTGGTACTTGCTGATTTTAGGAATAACGTTTCTCATTGCTATTCCGGCATTTCGCTATCAGCTATACCAGCGCATTGATGAGCGGGTTCGTCAGGATATGGAAGGAAATATGATAGCTTTTAAGGCGCTGATTAAGGGCGAAAAGTTTGTTATGGAGAATAGACTCACTGATGACTCAGAAGAGATATTGAACGAGTCAATACTATCTGGAGAAGAACAAATCACTACTCCAGCCTCCGTAGAAGACTTAATCAAGCTTTTTAGAGCTTATTTGTTGTATCGGCGACCAGAAGATGAATCCTACTTTATCACTTTTCTCAATGGTGAATTCTATAAATCTAGTCCTAGCAAACGCCCTAAGCTTTTAGCCAGAGACTCATTACTTATGAGACGGTGGGCAAAACAGACCCAACCAGAACAGGGAGAACAAGAATTTTTCGCCCCTGATGGTAGTAATATTCTTTACATGGTGGAACCCATTACTATTAATGGACAAACACGGGGAGTCTTTGTCGTTGCCCACAATACCGCCGGGAAAAGGACAGAAGCCTTAGAAGCAATCACTGTGATTATTCAAGTTTTCAGCTTAGTGTTTGTGGTGTCGTTAATCCTTACCTGGTTTGCTGCGGGGCGGATACTCTCTCCTCTACGGACAATTCTCACTACAGCTCATGCCATCAGTGAGTCAGATTTAACTCGGCGTTTGCCTGTGCGAGGTAAGGGAGAACTGGGGGAACTGGCGAAGACATTCAACGAAATGATGGACAGACTAGAAGCAGCCTTTGCCAGCCAGCGTGAATTCGTTAACGATGCTGGACACGAACTGAGAACTCCCATCACTATTATTCGTGGACATCTAGAACTGATGGGAGATGATCCCCAAGAACAACAAGAAACCGTGGCACTGGTCATCGGAGAACTAGATCGGATGAGTCGTTTAGTTGATGATATGATTTTGCTGGCAAAAGCAGAACGCGCCGACTTTTTACAGGTAGCAACAGTAAATGTGGCAGATTTAACCAAAGAATTATTTATTAAAGCCCAAGCACTGGCAGAGAGAGACTGGCAACTAGACTCTGTGGCCAAAGGTCAGATTGTTGTTGACCGTCAAAGAATTACCGAAGCCATGATGAATCTGGCTCAGAATGCTACTCAGCATACTAAAGAGAGTGATATTATTTCCATAGGTTCAGCGATCGCCAAAGAAAAGGTGCGCTTCTGGATACGCGATACAGGCGAAGGCATTCCACTGGTCGATCAAAAACGAATTTTTGAACGCTTTGCCCGGTCTTCCAAAAGTCGGCGTCGTTCAGAGGGGGCTGGGCTGGGGCTTTCTATCGTGCGAGCGATAGCAGAAGCTCACGGTGGGCAAGTATTACTTCGTAGTCAGTTAGGAGCAGGTTCGATGTTTACCATCGTTTTACCGCTCGATCCCCCTAATAAATAAGCGTCTATGCCCAACATTCTCATCGTTGAAGATGAACCCCGAATTGCCTCATTTATTGAAAAAGGGTTGCGATCGCAAGGGTTCACAACAACAATTGTTACAGATGGGTTGTATGTGCTGGATGTCATCCAAATCGGAAGCTTTGACTTGTTAATTCTGGATCTAGGTTTGCCTGGAAAAGACGGGTTTAAAGTACTCGAAGAACTGCGCGGACAGGGAGAAGACATACCTGTGATTATCCTCTCTGCCCGGAGTGACATTCACGACAAAGTTGCTGGACTAGAAGGGGGTGCAGATGATTATGTCACCAAGCCCTTCCGATTTGAAGAACTATTGGCGCGGGTAAGGTTACGGTTGCGAAGTACTAGACCTGCCAGAGATGCCCAAGAATTTATCCTCAAAGCTGGTAATATTGAGCTTAATTTGCGAACTCGACAAGTGAAAATAGGCGATCGCCTAATAGAACTACCTGCCCGTGAATTTGCTATGGCAGAAATGTTTTGCCGACATCCACAACAAGTAATCAGTCGAGAACAACTCCTAGATTACGTTTGGGGTTACGACTATAACCCAGGTTCTAATATTGTCGATGTGTATGTCGGTTATCTCCGTAAGAAACTAGGTAGCAAACTGATTGAGACAGTTAGAGGCATGGGTTATCGCTTGCGAACGTAGTGCTGAGTGCTGAGTCTTGAGGTTCAATATGAAACAGCATCACAACTTCGATGAACTGGCTTTTGACCAGTCAAACAACCCTTTGCAATCAACTCACTCCAGTCCAGACAAAAGTAATTCTAGATATTGGTTCAGCCATCTGAAGGTTGGTCAAAAGATTGGCATTGGATATGCACTGATTTTGAGCATCGCTGTACTGGGAACTAGCATTGGGTTTCTAATTGCAGATTATTACCAGCGACAAGCGCAAAAGCGGGAAGAAGCGGCGATTGAAGAGTTATATAAGATGTACCAACTGAAAACCAGTGTGTTTCGTGTTCGTACCAACCAACACAAGCTGATTTTATACATGGATCAACCAAAAAGATGGCAAGAACAATATACTTTGTTACTTAACTATGTTGAGCAAGCTAGACAAGTTTGGTTTGAGTTCAAAACTAACTACAGCATTGAGAACCCGAATCTATACGATTCTGTAATTGAACAACAAGCTGTTCACCGCTTGTTGCAGGTCCACAAAGGCTTTAATACTTACTTACAGCGCACAGAGGCTCTGTTTCACGATAATAATCCCAGTAAATTATCAGCAAACGATATCAAGACAGCACAAACTCAACTGTTCAATTTCATGCATAGCTCATCAATTTTTATGATTGATGATTTTCTCGATGACATCAGCAACCTTGTGGAAGTCATAGCTCAAGAGTATCAGCAAGCAAATTGGGAATTGCGAAGGGCAGAGAAATTACGTCTAAATATTATCTTATGTAGCCTGTCACTATCGATCGCGATCGCCACATTATTAGCAATTTACACTAGTCGGGCCATTGCCCGTCCTATTCAAGCAGTCACCCATGTTGCCCAACAGGTTACAGAGGAATCTAATTTTGATTTACAAGCACCCGTAACAACTAATGATGAAGTTGGTATCTTGGCTACTTCCCTCAATCGTTTAATTTTGGAAGTTCAGCAACTCATCACAGTTCAAAATGATGCTAACGAACAGCTAGAAGTATACAGCCAGGTACTAGAAGAGAAAGTACGCGAACGAACACGGGAGTTAAATGAGAAAAATCTCAGCTTAAATTTGGCATTAGAGGAATTACGGTCTACTCAAGCTCAACTCGGAGAAACTGAGGAAAATAGCGAGAAAACCTGAAAAATCAATATTTTTAGCTGAAAACATGCTAAATATTAATCCCAACTGCTGATTGCTAATGTCGAAATCTAAGCAGCCAATTATCAAACTAGTACAGCACGGCGTAAATAAAGCAACCATTTAAAATCGTTCAAAAGCCTATCTTATAAGCTTTTTGACTTTTGACTTTTAACTTTTGACTTCCGCCTTGCGGTACTAGCCCCATAGACCCGCGTTTTTTTGTTAGTATTCAAAAAAACCTATTGACACATTTTCAGATCAATTGTTTCTGATTTGTAAGTAAATGTAAACAATTGTTTCAAAAGAAAGCACCTGAGGTTTAATGACTGATTATTTCCAAGGCAATTTCCCATTACAATCTGTTCCACTGACGAAGAGTGTGGTAAAAAGCCACGCCTATACTGAAGAGGAAAGCGGAAAATTAGCTGTGACGATCGCAGAAGCTGGATCAGACCGCAAAGCGGGTGAGATTATATTGCTCAAAGTAGCAGAGGTATCTTACCTAGCTGATTACTTTGTGATGATGACTGGCTATTCTAAAGTACAAGTCAGGGCGATCGCTCAAGCAATTGAAGGAAAGGTCGAAACTGAGTTGCAACGGCGTCCCATAAGGACAGAAGGAAAACTTGAGGGAAGTTGGGTACTACAAGACTACGGTGATGTGATCGTTCACATCATGATGCCCAAAGAACGAGAGTTTTATAATTTAGAAGCGTTCTGGATTCATGCAGAGCGTATTTCCCTTCCAGAATCTGATGAAGGTGAAGGTAAGCCAACATGATTAGGTCTTCGGTTTCAAATTGCCCAGTTCCTACAGACCAACAACCGCTTAATGAGTACGAAGAGTTAAAAAATTCCTGGCTGTTTCGTGATACCACTTTAGATTTGCGCGAGTATATCACGAAAATAGCTTGGATTTGGGGTTTGTCTTGGCTGGTCGCAGGGCCTGTGGCAGCAGCAAGTTTTCCTCCGAACAAGTATATTGCACATTTTATCCTTTGTGGTGCGGCCGCCGCGAGTGTTGGCGTAGTGCTGGCACTGGTAAGGTTGTACTTAGGCTGGTTCTACGTGTGCGATCGCCTTTGCAGCCCCACAGTCTTTTATGAAGAGTCAGGCTGGTACGACGGCCAAACTTGGACAAAACCACAGGAAATCCTCAACCGCGATCGCTTGATTGTCGCATACGAAATCAAACCTATTCTGCGGCGGTTACAATTTACCTTTGCTGGGTTGGCGGGAATGTACGTTATTGGTACTATAGTTTGGCATTTGTTTTAAAAAATCATTGGTCATTAGTGATTAGCTAAGGATTAATGACCAATGACCAATGACCAATGACTAATTAATTAAAAAAGGTAATAAATATAAACCCATGACAATGGGAAAACGAACTCAAGCCGCAGCACTGGAAGTCCGGTTGCTGCGGGAAGGTATTATTGAATCCAGGCATATAGTCCAGGCTGTTGTATGCGACGAACGAGGACGGGTTCTAACCGTTGCCGGGAATTCTGAAACTGCTGCATTTATCCGTTCAGCGCTCAAACCATTTCAGGCACTCGCAGTCACCACCACAGGTACACTGGAACGCTATGACCTCAGCGATCGCGACTTAGCAATTATCACAAGTTCCCATAAAGGAAGAATAGATCAAGTCCGACAGGTATTTAACATCCTTTGGCGGGCCGATCTTGACCCAACTACACTCCAGTGTCCAATTCCTGAAGGTAAGCACAGTCCTCTGGAATACAATTGCTCTGGTAAACATGCGGGAATGTTAGCTGTTTGTCAGCAACGCCGTTGGCCTTTGAATAACTACTTGGATCGCAAGCACCCAGTACAGCAGTTGATTTTGGGCAAAGTAGCAGAATTGCTGCGAATGCCAGCAGCAGAATTTATCAGCGCTCATGATGATTGTGGCGCACCAACTTATCTGATGCAACTCGGTCACATGGCATCTTTATATGCACTGTTAGCCTCTAGTACCAATCTGGATATGGAGCGCATTGTCCGTGCTATGACTCATCACCCCGCGATGGTGGCTGGAGATGGAGAATTTGATACGGAACTGATGCGCTTAACTCCAGGGGAACTGGTCAGTAAAACTGGTGCCGAAGGAGTGCAGTGCATTGGTAGACTCGGTGAAGGCTTGGGATTGGCAATTAAAGTTATGGATGGGGCAAAACGAGCAAAATACGCCGTGGCTATTCACTTACTCCAGCAAATGGGTTGGATTAGTCCCAGCGCCGCCGAAAGCCTCAGTGAAAAGTTTGTCAGCTTGGGAAAATACAAGCGTTTAGAAGTAATTGGAGAATTATCATTTTTGTAGTTGCCAAACTCTTGACTATGGGTTATGATAAAAAGGTCAAGAGCGGCGCGGGATAGAGCAGCCTGGTAGCTCGTCGGGCTCATAACCCGAAGGTCAGTGGTTCAAATCCACTTCCCGCCACCAAATGAAAGATAAAATAAAAACCCTACAATCAGTGAAGATTGCAGGGTTTTTGTTTTATTTTGATCTATTCTGGAAGAAATAGCCATTTAAAAGGCGCGGAAAATCATGGTTGTGAAGTTGCAGCGACCAATTTTAGTGGGAGGATTGGGACTTTCCTTTTCTCTGTGGATGTTGGACAGTTGGCACGATTCTATAGTGCAGGTGGGTGAGTTTGGTTTATTGAGTGCCTTAGCTGTAGGCGGTGGTTTGTGGTTATTCCAAAAAAATCGCCCAAAAGACAGTTTAGAGCAGTTAGATGGTATGGTAGTGGATCGGGCGGCTGTAGAAAGTGCTATCGCTAAAACTGAAACTGTAATTAACCAACTGGCACAAGAAGCAGAAAACCACACAGCATTAGAGACACTACGAGAACAAGTTGCCCAATTGTTGTTCGAGTTAGACAGACAAGAAATTAAAGTTTCTGTGACTGGCGGTAAATCCGTAGGTAAAAGCACTTTAATTAAAGTGCTAAAGGAAAATGTCGAGACACGAAATTTGGTGTCTCTAGAAGAAACAGCACCTTTATTTAGAGAAGCGGGTGACAATTCAGATGCACCTGTTTTAGCAGAAGTGGCAAAATCTGATTTTGTTCTGTTCTTAACAAACGGTGATTTGACAGACTCAGAATTTCAAGCCTTACAGCAGCTAAAAGCAGCAAATCAGCCCACAATCCTGGTTTTGAACAAACAAGACCAGTATTTAGCCGATGAAAGCGCCAGCGTCTTGCTGTCATTAAAACAGCGAATGCAGGGAAATGTAGTTGCAACTGCGGCCTCTCCTATTCCCATCAAAGTCCGAAAGCATGAGGCTGATGGTTCTGTGCAAGAGTGGATGGAACAACCAGCACCAAATATCCAGCAGTTGACCCATCAGTTGGGTGAATTGACACAGCAGGGACAACGGCTAGTTTGGTTAACAACCATGAGAAAAACAGGGTTGTTGAAAGCTGAGGCGAAAAACTGGTTGAATGGAACTAGACGCGATCGCGCTACCCCAATTATTGAACAATATCAATGGATAGCTGCTGCTGCTGCCTTTGCTAACCCAGTCCCAGCCCTTGATATCCTGGCGACTGCGGCAATTAATGCTCAGATGGTAATGGATTTGGGTAATATCTATCAGCAGAAATTTTCCTTGGAACAGGCGCAAACCGTAGCTGGAACAATGGGAAGTTTGATGCTGAAACTGGGTTTAGTTGAACTTTCTACAAAAGCTATTAGTACTGTTCTAAAAAGTAATGCCGTTACCTTTGTTGCTGGTGGCGTAGTGCAGGGAGTAAGTGCAGCTTATCTGACTAGAGTAGCAGGGTTAAGTCTAGTTGAATATTTCCAACAGCAGGAAATAGCAATAGATTCTGGCACTGGTTTGAATTTGGAGAATTTGCGGCAAACCTTACAAAAGGTATTTGGGCAAAATCAGCAGATTGGTTTTTTGCAGGGGTTTGTTAAGCAAGGCATGAAGCGTTTGTTGCCAGAAGTGCAGCAGGTTGAAGTAGTTGGTATTCAGAAAGCGGTGGGATAATCTGATGCAGAAGATTACCAAATTTTAGATTTTAGATTTTGGATTTTGGATTGAATAATTCAAAATCCAAAATCTAAACTTGGTTTTAATCCCTCAATTTTAATTGGGGATACAAACTAAAGAAACATCTTTATTGAAATAAAGATTATTCATCCGTGTGGTCAATCTAAAATTTAAAATCCAAAATCTAAAATCCAAAATTAGCTGTAGGTAAACCTAAAATTTACCCAAGCCTAAAAATAGGCTTGGGTGTATCTAACAATTATTGTGATTGGGAGTTAACAAAAAATTGTGAATAAGGGTAATTAGCTAAACAGCACCACTGTTTCTATTAAACAGAATAGCTATAGTTTTGAAAATTAGCTTTAAATCGTACACCAAACTCCAATTTTTTTGATACTGCAAATCTAGGCGAATTACATCTTCAAAACTACGGACTGTAGAACGCCCGTTTACTTGCCATTCGCCAGTCATACCAGGCTTAACATCTAAACGTTGCCACTCCGGTACTTCGTAGCGTTCCACTTCATCGGGTGTAGGTGGTCGAGTGCCTACTAAACTCATCTCTCCTTTGAGGACGTTCCAAAATTGCGGTAATTCATCAAGACTAGTTCGCCGTAAAAAGCGCCCTATTTTGGTAATTCTGGGGTCATTCTCATTTTTGAAAAAAGCACCTTGCACTTGGTTTTGAACTTGGGATTTCTTCGCTTCTGCATCCACACACATGGAACGGAATTTCCAAATCTTAAACCGTTTCCCCATCCAACCACAACGAATTTGACTAAAGAAAATGGGCCCGGGATCATTAATTTGAATAGCGATCGCAATCGGAATAAATAAAACTCCTGTAATTAATAAACCGACCACAGACCCCACAATGTCTAACAACCGTTTCATCCAAGATGCCACAGAAGGGTGAGTAGTAGGTAACTGCTCTGCTTTACGGGAAGTTGTTTTCCGATTATCTACTAAGTCTTCCTGTTTGATTAGCGGCCCATCATCTACAAGCTCTAAAGGAAAAACCTGATCCAATCCCGTGAGTTTTAGGACTGCCATTACTTGAGGTGTTACATTCCGCAGTGTTAATGTAATCCCTTGAGTCTGGGAGTATTTAAAATTACTGACCAGCGCACCTAAGCCACTACTATCCATAAAAGTAGTTTGGTGAAAGTCAATGATGATTTGCTTAGGATGTGAATTGGGCTGGATTAAGCTTTGGCAGGTTTGCTTAAAGCCTAAAGCCTCCAGGATGCTCAACCGCTTAGGCATCTGCACTATAGCCGTGTCGTTTAGGGAATTAACTGGAAAATCGACCTCT
>NZ_DASQZC010000716.1:0-10039 GCF_035638895.1 Nostoc sp.
TGGCGGCTTTTTTGTGACTTTACCCATAACTTTGCCGCAGCTGCAAGCTTATGCTTCCAATAAAGGGTGGCAAGATTATGGTTCCAGTTGTGTAACAGGAGATAGCTGGTATTCAGGAGTAGAAAATTTAAAATTTCTAAAAAAGCAGAAATTGGGTTTTCTATTCGGGATTGAAAAAAATAGAACTGTCTAAAGTGAGCCGCATAAGTATTGCCAGGTAAGTACTCTGGTGATTCCAGAGTCAGGATTAAGAACTCATCTGAAAAAATTTGGATTTATAAAGTTGTTTAGGAAAGACTTCAAGAAAGAAGACTCTAGGCACTATATTTTGTATGTTCCAGATGAGGAAAGAAGATTGGAGTTTATGCGGTCTGAAAAAATAATTAGCAATTGGTACGAAGTACAACGAAATATGTTCACATTAGTTATACGTGAGCATATTTTTGCAAACCTTAGCAGCGATCGCATTTTCTAGACAACATAGATAATCTTTTTTGTCAATGCGTAAGTCCTAAATGTTACTACGATGAAATAAAATTACTAATATAAAAAATCGGGACTGAGAAATACATTTCAATCCCGATAAAAAAGCGGGCTAACCGCTATTTATATGGTTAACCCGTGCAGCTTTGGGAACGCGCAGAGAAATTGTTATTGCAATACCAACTTCACATTGGCGTTTTGCAGACCGCGTTGTTTTACTTCAGCCAAAGTTTTGTTAACGGCATACTTTTGGTTGATTGAGTTGATCAACTCGGTTTGGTTGTGCTTCTTAGCAACGCCCCACAGGTCAGCGATTAGGTCAAAAGAACCATCGCTATTGCGAGACCAGCCGAGGTCATATTCGCCATCCAACATAGCTACGATGTCAGAACGAACACGCTGACCATTGTAACCACGGACATCAGCTTCAGTCTTTACGCTGATACCGAGGTCGCGCAAGGAAGCCTTGAGGATTTCGGCATCGGTGATTTTGGTACGCAGGGTGCTAAAGTGAGACATTTGGGTTTCCTCCAATGAGAAGATTGAGAAAAACGACAACGGTTTGTTTTGGGCGAAGCCGCGTTAGCAGGATGCGGCTTTTTTTAAACTGCTAGCATTCAGAGCTAGCCTTTCCCCCTGGGATGGCAGAGGAAAGCTTTTAGAACTCCATTCGCTGATATTCAGCTACGGAGGACGCTGCGGGGCGTGCACGCTGTCTGGCCCAATCTCTCAGAGCCGTTACTTGTTCTTGCATCGTTCGAGACAGCGGCAATGTTGCCTTCAGTGCAGCAATAATATCTAGTTGGGTGAACTCCCGATCTTGGGCAAAAGCTTCATACATTGCCGCAACGATCGCTTGCTCAACTTCTGCCCCAGAAAAGCCATCAGACATCTTAGCTAGTTGCTCAAGATCGAATCGAGAGATGTCTTCACGGCGCTTGGTCAGGTGGATATTGAAAATATCCTGCCGCTCTTCTGGTGTTGGCAGATCCACAAAGAAAATTTCATCAAAGCGTCCTTTCCTCAGAAACTCGCCAGGTAAGCGTTCTACTCTGTTGGCAGTTGCCATCACAAACACTGGTGATTTCTTATCTTGCATCCATGTGAGGAAGGAGCCGAAGATTCTACTTGAAGTCCCCCCATCGGAATCGGAAGAACCTCCACTACCAGCAAAGGATTTATCCAATTCATCGATAAACAAAATCGCTGGGGAAATAGATTCTGCTGTTTTCAGGGCGTTTCGCAAGTTTGCTTCACTTCGTCCCACCATTGAGCCGTCGTAGACTCGCCCCATATCTAACCGCAACAGTGGTAAACCCCACAGTCGGGAAGTAGTTTTGGCAATTAATGACTTACCACAACCGGGAACTCCGAGAATTAACATCCCTTTTGGTTGAGGCAAACCATACTCTCTCGCTCTTTCTGTAAAAGCGTTAGAGCGTTGCTTGAGCCATCTTTTTAACTCTTCTAAGCCACCTACAGCATCAATGGTTTCATCTTCTTCAATGTATTCTAAGATTCCATTGCGCCGAATTAATTGCTTTTTCTCAGATAAAACTATATCTACCTCATCTTCCGTCAAACGCCCTGTTGTTACCTGTGCCTTTCGGTAGACTTTCTCAGCTTCATCTTTAGTTAGACCTAAAGCTGCTCTAAGAAGCTTTTCTCTGGCTTCTGTAGTCAAACGGCGACCACGGTTTTGGTCTACGTGCTGAGTTAATACTTTATTCAACTCTGCCATATCTGGCAGTGTAAAATCGATAACAACAACTTCTTTTTCTAACTCTATAGGTACTTGTTGCATTGGCGACATCAAAATGATGTTCTTTTGCGTACCTTTAAAGCTAGCGATCGCATCACGTAACGATCTATTTGTTGCAGGCGCATCAATAAAAGGATGTAAATCTTTAAGAATAAATATACTAGGTTCTTTCTGGCGAATTATCCACTCAATCGCCGCCTCTGGAGACACGGTATTGTGTTGGGTAACATTCCGGGGCTGACCATACTCTACAATCCCGTGTGTTACTGTCCAAACAAATACTCGACGCTGGGGCTTTAACTCTGACTGGGCGATTGTGGAAATTGCTTGCTCGGCCCGCTCTTCCTCGGAGGTCACAAGGTAGATTAAAGGGTATTGAGCTTGAATTAGGATCTTGAGCTCTTGGTTCATACTTCGACCTACTTGAGACCTTATAGAGACAGTAGAGACATTGCTTCTGGTAAAGACAACTGAATCATTAATATCTATCTAGCAAGGAACTAACTCTTCCTCACCCTTGGGATAGGTTTCATCCTCATCCATTTCATCAATGGAAAGATGTGCTTGACCAACTACTCCTGGTTGATTGCCTAAAGCAACCAGTTCCCCATCACGTAATACTAGTGAGCTATCACAAGTTGGACATGAATAAACTCTATGAGTCCGCCCATAAGAAGAATCTTCTACCTCGTCAACCAATTCTGAATTAGATAAGTAAAAAACGAGGGCACGTTCTGCAAGTTCTGACATTGGTTCTGAATCGACTGCTGAACGAATCTTCAATTGTTTGTGCAACTCTGGCGATAAATACAAAGTGACCTTTTGCTTAGTTTGCGTTTGCATATAACTCTTTAACGGTCTTACCCGGGTATGTATATTAACTTATCGGTTCTTCTATTGGTTGTCAAGACAGTAAAACGTTTTGACGCCAATTTTGTTACATTTGTTCACACTTGAGGCTGAAATACTGTTTATTGAGTGATAAATAGCTGACTATAAACCTCTTAGAATTAATCAGGACTTAGGCACTCAAAACCTGAAACCTCAATGGGAATTAGCGATCGCTATTTAATGATTGCCTGAGTTGGCTGATTTTTTAACTATTTGCAGCGTAAGCGGATTAAAGTTGAACACCTTTCCGGTTGTAAACAACTGATATCCACAAGAGATGCCAGCGAATGACACCAGCAAAGAGAAAAGGGACACAGAACCCATTACAACACCACTGGCGATGAATAGAGCAATTCCTACCCCAATCAACACCCATCCCAGTTTTCGATTATCGCGTCCACCCCAATTTAGAGCTACTACACCTCCGATACACAGCAAAATTCCAGGTGTGCTGCGTAAGTAGACACTCACATAAATACTTGTACTTAAAAATGTAACGCCTGCGAGGATTAGTCCTAAGCCAATGAGCTTGCTGGCAAGGATTACTTGTTCCTCTTCTTTGCCGATGGTAGGCGCTGTAATTTTTGTGGGCGCGGAGTTTGGCGGAGGATTTTTTGTAGCAGATGCAGAGTGCTGCTGCACCCTAAACATGAAAGTTATTTTTTCTCCTTGCCCAAGGGAAATTTTATCTCCTGGATGCAGTGGGAAAAAAACTTGAGGTTGAATTTTCGCACCATTAATATATGTGCCATTAGAACTGCCCAAATCGGTGATATGGTATTCATCCCCATTTATCCAAATTTGCGCGTGGATGCGAGATGCCACATCCGAATCTGGTAAGCCAGAAATATCAATATCTGGTGGTTTTTGCTCGTTTGGCTTACCGATGCAAATTACAGAAAGATTTGCTGGAAATTGTAAAGATGTGTTGGTTTGAAAGTGAAAAAGCTCCAAAGTTAGCTCGGCTGTCTGAGATGCACTGTGCATAAATTGTGTGATAAAGCACTTTTTATAAGTTTCTCTACTGAGAACTACAAAAGAGAATGGTAAATATCCTGAATATTATTGAATTTTTAATGAGCGCTCTTGTGATGCAGTTTCTTCAGCAGTTTACGGATTCGAGAATAGCTAGTAAATTGGCGAAGGTATTGATCTGAGTTTCTGGCACTTCTATAAAATCAGTGACTTTGGCAAAATGTGTAATGTAAATGGCTACTGCTAATAAAATCTGTAGTTTGGGGCGAAGAATTTATCGGTTTGCCGCCAGCGTTAGCGGAGTTATTGCCCTGTTAATAATTTTGTGGGGTTGCACTGCAAATAATTTTAACGCTGGAGCGATCGCCTGGAAAACTTATAGCAACTCCCGTTATGGCTTTGAATTTCCATATCCGAGTAACTGGACTTCTTTAGCAGCACCAGCAAATGATGATGGAATTGCGTTTCTTTCACCACAGGATAACTCAGTGGAAATTCGGGGGTGGGCAAGTCAGCAGTTACCAAATTCTATTGTTACAGATCAAGAATCTGTGAAAAAGATAAAACCCAACTTTCAAACCGCCCAAGGAGTGTCTGGGGTGCTGGTTGTAGAAGTTGATCAACAAGTAAGTTCAATGACACTGACACTAACTCAGAGTCAAGTGAAATACTACTGGCAGGGACGAAGCAAGAGCCAAGAATTTCAAAATTACTATCGTTTCTTTTATTACATTGCCCAGCAGTATCGCATTCCGAAGTCTTGAGTGAGGAGTAGAGACGCGATTAATCGCGTCTCTACAAAAGTTAGGATAATTCCGTTTATTTTCCACCATTTCCCCCTGCTCGCTGCTCCCAAAATCCACATCTCTCCCAGAATGATGATTGAGAGGGTACACAAACCTGATAGATTTAGCTATCAGCGAGTAAAAACTGGTGAAGATGAAAGTCCTGGTTATTGGTGGTGATGGATATTGCGGTTGGGCAACTGCTCTTTACCTTTCCAATCGAGGTTATGAAGTTGGAATTTTAGATAGTTTAGTGCGGCGGCATTGGGATAATGAACTTGGTGTCGAAACTCTCACTCCGATCGCACTAATTCAACAACGTCTCCAGCGCTGGCAAGATTTGACAGGTAAATCTATCGATTTGTTCATCGGCGATATTACAAATTACGAATTTCTCCATAAAACATTACAGCAATTTCAGCCAAATGCTCTGGTGCATTTTGGTGAACAGCGTTCGGCCCCATTTTCCATGATTGACCGAGAACATGCAGTTGTTACCCAGGTCAATAATGTAGTTGGTACGTTGAATTTGCTGTACGCCATGCGGGAAGATTTCCCCGACTGTCATTTGGTGAAGCTGGGGACGATGGGCGAATACGGTACACCCAACATCGACATCGAAGAAGGGTATATCACCATTGAACACAATGGACGCAAGGATACCCTACCTTATCCCAAGCAGCCCGGTTCGATGTACCATTTAAGCAAAGTCCATGATAGTCATAACATCCACTTTGCTTGCCGGATTTGGGGATTGCGGGCAACTGATTTAAATCAGGGTGTAGTTTATGGCGTCTTAACCGAAGAAACGGGGATGGACGAACTATTGATTAATCGGCTGGATTACGATGGTGTGTTTGGTACTGCACTAAACCGCTTTTGTATTCAAGCAGCGATTGGACATCCGTTAACTGTCTACGGTAAAGGTGGACAAACTCGCGGATTTTTGGATATTCGGGATACAGTCAGATGTGTAGAATTAGCGATCGCTAACCCTGCCGAGGCTGGTGAATTCCGCGTATTTAACCAATTTACCGAACAATTCAGCGTCGGCGACTTGGCATTGATGGTGAAAAAAGCTGGTAACGCTATGGGATTGAATGTAGAAATCAATCACTTAGATAATCCCAGAGTCGAGAAAGAAGAACATTACTTCAACGCTAAAAACACTAAATTGCTCGATTTAGGTTTACAACCTCACTTGCTTTCTGATTCTTTACTCGATTCTCTGTTAAACTTTGCCATCAAGTATCAGACGCGAGTTGATCACAAACAAATTCTGCCCAAAGTCTCTTGGCACAGAAATTAGGATAAACCCCAGTAAATCGTGGGTTTAACACTGGTCGTCATGTTTTAGCACAATATGACGACCAATTAGTTATTATTTATCAGGCGTATCGTCCAGCTATTACTAAATTTGCGTTTACCATAGTTATTTTGACTGTGCAGAATTGATTACAGCACGCGAGACAGTTTACTCTGGTTTAATAGCAAAATGCACTCTAAGCTGAGATTATCTGCCTGGACTGAATAGTTTTATATGAGAATTGCCCTATTCACCGAAACCTTTTTACCCAAGGTTGACGGCATTGTAACGCGTCTGCGCCATACTGTTGACCATTTACAGCGCAGTGGTAATCAAGTGTTGGTGATTGCCCCTGATGGAGGCATCACAGAACACAAAGGCGCTAAAGTTTACGGCGTTACTGGCTTTCCTCTGCCATTGTATCCAGAATTGAAAATGGCACTTCCCCGCCCAGCCATTGGGTACGCTTTGGAAGAGTTCAAGCCAGATATTATTCATGTCGTGAATCCAGCCGTTTTAGGTTTGTCTGGGATATTTTATAGCAAAATTCTCAAAATACCCTTAGTAGCGTCTTATCACACCCATTTACCCCAATATCTTCAGCATTACGGCTTGGGGATGCTGGAAGGTTTTCTTTGGGAACTGCTCAAAGGCGCTCATAATCAAGCTGCTTTGAATCTGTGTACCTCCACAGCAATGGTGGAGGAACTGACAGCACATGGTATTGAACGTGTAGATTTATGGCAGCGTGGGGTGGATACGGAATTATTTCACCCGGATTTAGCTAGTGTAGAGATGCGATCGCGCCTATCACAAAATCATCCAGAAAGTCCATTGCTACTTTATGTGGGGCGACTTTCTGCTGAAAAAGAAATTGAGCGCATCAAACCAATTTTAGAAGCAATTCCCGAAGCCCGGTTAGCATTGGTTGGGGATGGCCCCCACCGTGAAGCATTGCAAAAACACTTTGCTGGCACAAATACTTATTTTGTTGGGTATCTCATGGGGCAAGAATTAGGTTCTGCCTTTGCGAGTGCTGATGCCTTTATCTTTCCTTCTCGTACAGAAACACTAGGTTTAGTATTACTAGAAGCAATGGCAGCTGGCTGTCCAGTAGTAGCAGCCCGTTCTGGGGGAATTCCTGATATCGTCACAGATGGGGTAAATGGATATCTTTTTGAGCCAACAGCAGATGTTCAAGGAGCATTAGCTGCTACTATTCGCCTCTTAGAACAAAAACAACAACGAGACATCATTCGTCAAAATGCTCGCCAGGAAGCAGAAAGTTGGGGTTGGCCATCTGCTACCAGACAGCTATTAGATTACTATCAAAAGGTAATATTTTCTGAAAAGTTGGCAAAATCAGGGAGTAGGGAGTAGGGAGTGGGGAGATGAGGGAGCAGGGGAGCAGGGGAGGCAGGGGGAGCAGGGGAAGAAGAACTATTATTGACCCATGCCCCATGCCCAAAATTTAAAATTTAAAATCTAAAATCTAAAATTCCCATGACACTCCCTAACCCTGGCAGCGTCTTGGCTACATTAACTGAACTGACTCAAGTTAATCGTACTCACGCCTTACTGCGTCGTGTTAAAGACTTATCTGTTAATGAATTTGTTTGCTTACTCGACTTCATAACTGCTGAGTTCCAGCAATTTCTTAGAGCTATTGAACTAATTAATAATGAAGCTCTAGAAACTATGTTGGAGAAGGTGCTAGAAGCTATCACACTCAAAATTGGTCAAATCCTGCAAGCAGAACACACAGCTATTTTTTTAGTTGACTATGACAAAGGTCAACTGTGGTCAAAAGTTCCTCAAGATAATACCCAAAAATTCTTAGAAATTCGGACTCCCATCACAGTGGGTATCCCCGGTCATGTTGCCAGTACAGGTGAATATCTAAATATATCTGAAACTTATACTCATCCCTTATTTAGCCCAGAACTTGAAAAACAAATGGGCTACAAAATCCATAATATTTTATGTATGCCTGTTACCAGTAGCAAAAACCAGACTGTAGCAGTAGTGCAACTGGCTAATAAAACCGGAAATGTTCCATTTAATCATGATGATGAAGAACGTTTTCGAGACTTCGCCGCTTCTATTGGTATTATTCTAGAAAGCTGCCAATCTTTTTATGTAGCCGCTCGTAATCAAAGAGGCGCAACGGCTTTATTGCGGGCAACTCAGACATTGGGGCAAAGTCTGGATTTAGAAGCAACTTTGCAGATAGTCATGGAGCAAGCTCGAATTTTAATGCAAGCAGACCGCAGCACACTGTTTTTATATCGTAAAGAGATGAGCGAACTCTGGACGAAAGTTGCTGCGGCGGCAGATGGCACAAACTTGATAGAAATCCGCATTCCCGCTAACCGTGGCATTGCTGGCTATGTGGCCTCCACTGGTGAAGCTTTAAATATTTCCGATGCTTATAAAGATCCCCGGTTTGACCCGACTACAGATAGAAAAACTGGGTATGTAACTCGTAATATTTTGTGTTTGCCAGTATTTAATTCGGCTAATGAATTAATAGGCGTTACACAATTAATTAATAAACAACAAAGCAGTTTTACCGCTTCTGATGAAGAGTTTATGCGGGCTTTTAATATTCAGGCAGGAGTTGCTTTAGAAAATGCTCGTCTGTTTGAAAATGTGCTGTTAGAAAAACAGTATCAAAAAGATATTTTACAAAGTTTATCAGATGCGGTGATTTCTACAGATATGGCAGGATGCATTGTTACAATTAATGATGCAGCGTTAGAGTTGCTGGGCTGTGCTATAAGAAATGCTAATAGTAAGAACAACAAGCTTTCATGGGAACAACATTTGATTGGTCGCTTAGTTTGGGAAGTTGTGCCTATTGAAAATCTCCAAATGCGGCTAGAAGATAGTTTAAAAACTGGAGCTAAACATTATGTGCCAGAGCAAAGTTTGATAGTAGGAATTTCTCAAGTTAAAAGTGAGGAGTTAGAAGTTAAAAGTGAGACTGAAGAATCAAAATTCAGGACTCAGGACTCAATTTTAGCAGTCCGCGATCGCACTAACCCCGATGTGTTCATTCCCTGGAATCTACCCCTCACTTCCCAATCTGAGTTTCTTACTGCTAATAAGGTGCAAAAATTAGAACGCAGTACGAATCTCACTGTTAATCCCTTAACGAACCCCGAAGGCGGTGTCCGGGGTGGTTTGGTGGTGTTAGAAGACATCAGCCAGGAAAAACGGATGAAAACTACCATGTCCCGCTACCTAACGCCCCATGTAGCCGAGCAAATCATGGCTTTAGGGGAAGATGCTTTAATGGTGGGTGAGCGCAAGGAAGTAACCATCTTGTTTTCTGATATCCGGGGCTACACCACACTTACAGAAAATCTCGGTGCAGCCGAAGTGGTATTGCTGCTCAATCAGTATTTTGAAACGATGGTAGAGGCGGTTTTTAACCACGAAGGCACTCTTGATAAATTTATTGGTGATGCCTTAATGGCAGTATTTGGTGCGCCGTTACCACTTACAGAAAATCATGCTTGGAGGGCTGTACAGTCAGCATTAGATATGCGACAACGGTTAGAGGAATTTAACCGACGGCGAATTATCCAGGCGCAGCCACAAATCCATATTGGCATTGGGATTAGTTCTGGGGATGTGGTTTCGGGTAATATTGGTTCCCGCAAACGCATGGATTACACCGTAATTGGAGATGGCGTAAATTTGAGTTCGCGTTTAGAAGCGGTAACTAAAGATTATGGTTGTGATATAATTCTAAGCGAATTTACTTATCAGCTTTGCAGCGATCGCATTTGGGTGCGCCAGTTAGATAAAATTCGAGTCAAAGGGAAACAC
>NZ_DASQZC010000717.1:0-8782 GCF_035638895.1 Nostoc sp.
GGCTTTATTGCGTCGTTCCGGTTCCCAAACCTATGAAACCACCACTGGACGTTTAACCGTCGCTGATTTAGAACTCGATTGTGAAAATCAAGTAGCCTATCGCCAAGGAAGAATAATTGAGCTATCGCAAAAAGAAAGCCAATTGCTGCAATACTTTATGGAACACACTGGCCAACTAATGACTCATGCCCAGATTATGGAAAATTTGTGGCAAGAGGAAGAACAACCGAGTAGTAATGTGATTGCGGCATTAATTCGTTTGCTGCGCCGTAAGATTGAGGTAGGTAAAGAAACTACACTGATTTATACAGTCTATGGCAAAGGCTATCGTTTTGGTGCTTCCTCAATGGAGTCAGTTTAGCCACCTGTTTTTAACTCACAAAGATTCGGTTAATTGGTTAGGAGAATCATTGATATTTTTCAGTCTTTGCGACTTTAATTCCTGTCGAAGTTTATTGTAGAGGGATGAATCCACAGGCATCATAATCTGTGAAATTTCCTTCCAGACACCAAGCTGATTATTTGCACCCATATCTTCCATGAGTTGCTCAATATAACGCAAGGAAAACGAGTTTATACATGTCGCCTTCGCTACAACATTATTGTATTGAGTTTTGATCCAATCTGTACATTAACTAATTATTTGTCAATTTAACAAAATATTGTCACAATATTCTAAATATCCAAAACCCTAATATAGCAAGGATTATATCAGGGTTTTTCCTATTTAAGACAGTTATACCCATCTAAGCCGATATTCACTAATTAGATGTCAAATACCAGATATTTCACAATTTAATTGTCACTTCCCAAAAACCTGGAAAAATCATGAGTTTTTATAAATTAACAAATTATTTGTCAACTGAATAGTATAATACAACTATGTTTTGATAAAACGCTGTATGCAAGATGCAGAATTCTCTACAACCTCTACGACTTGGGCAAGCTCCGCAGATGTTAACAACGATCTTGCTGAAGCAAACGTTATAGTTTCTAAACTTTCAGATGAAGCTTTGCTGAAAATGGAGGTGATTCAAAGTCTTTTAGAAAATAGCGATCGCACTACATATAGTCAAAAGCTCAAGGAAGCAGCAGAAAAGCTTGGTAAGTCAGTACGTACAGTGCGACGGCTCGTAGACAAATGGGAACAGGAAGGTTTGGCTGGACTGGCACAAAATCAACGGGTGGATAAAGGGAAGCATCGAGTTCATGAAAACTGGCAAGAGTTTATTTTGAATACATATAAGGAGGGTAATAAGGGAAGTAAAAGGATGACTCGCCAGCAGGTATTTATTAAAGCTAGGGCCAGAGCTGATGAACTGGGAGTTAAGGCTCCTTCCCACATGACGGTTTACCGAATTTTGCAACCGTTAATAGATAAAATTGAGCAAGCTAAAAGTATTCGCAGTCCGGGTTGGCGTGGTTCGCGGCTATCAGTTAAAACCCGTGATGGAAAAGACTTGCAAATAGAACATAGTAACCAAGTTTGGCAATGCGACCACACCCTTGTTGATGTTTTATTAGTAGATCAGCATGGCAAAATTCTTAGTCGTCCTTGGTTAACAACGGTTATTGATAGCTATTCGCGCTGCATTATGGGGATTAACTTGGGCTACGATGCACCAAGTTCTCAAGTTGTAGCTTTGGCCTTACGTCATGCAATTTTGCCCAAGCAATATGGTTCAGAATATGGGCTTAATGAAGAATGGGGTACTTCTGGTTTGCCGCAACACTTTTATACGGATGGGGGTAAAGATTTTCGTTCCAACCATTTGCAGCAAATAGGAGTGCAGTTAGGGTTTGTTTGTCATTTGCGCGATCGCCCATCTGAAGGTGGTAGTGTTGAGCGTCCGTTTAAAACTCTAAATACAGAATTATTCTCAACTTTACAAGGATATACAGGTTCAAACGTTCAAGAGCGACCAGAGGAAGCGGAGAAAGAAGCTTGCTTAACGTTGCGGCAGTTAGAGCAAATGTTGGTGCGTTACATCGTTGATAACTATAACCAGCGACTTGATGCTCGAATGGGCGACCAGACAAGATTTCAACGCTGGGAATCTGGTTTAATTGCTTCCCCTGATTTACTTTCCGAGAGGGATTTGGATATTTGCTTAATGAAGCAAACACGGCGACAAATTCAACGCGGAGGATATCTGCAATTTGAAAACTTAATGTATCGAGGTGAACTCTTAGCGGGTTATGCAGGGGAAAGTGTTGTGTTGCGATATGACCCTAGAGACATCACAACGATTTTGGTTTATTGCATAGAAGGGGATAAAGAGGTATTTATTGCTCGTGCTTATGCTCAAGATTTGGAGGCAGAAGAACTATCTCTAGATGAAGCAAAAGCTAGTAGCCGCAAGGTCAGAGAAGCGGGTAAAGCTGTGAGCAATCGCTCAATTTTGGCTGAAGTTAGGGAACGCGAAACATTCCCAACTCAAAAGAAAACTAAAAAAGAGCGTCAGAAAGTAGAACAGGCTGAGGTCAAAAAATCTAAACAACTTATACCTGTTGAGCCAGAGTCATCAGTAGAGGCAGTATCTATTGATAGCGAACCTGAGCCAGAGATGCCGGAAGTTTTTGATTACGAACAAATGCGTGAAGATTACGGATTTTAGAAAATGACTTCAAAAGAAGCCCAAGCAGTCGCCCAACAATTGGGCAATATTCCCGTTAATAGTGAAAAATTACAGGCGGAGATTCAACGATTAAATCGTAAAGGTTATGTCCCACTTGAACAAGTGCAAATGCTCCATGATTGGCTGGAAGGAAAGCGCCAATCAAGACAATCTGGGCGTGTCGTAGGTGAGTCGAGAACGGGTAAAACAATGGGTTGTGATGCCTATAGGCTTAGGAATAAACCCTCTCAAGTTGCAGGAAAACCCCCAACTGTACCTGTGGCTTATATCCAAATTCCCCAGGAGTGCGGTGCTAAGGAGTTCTTTGGGGTAATTATGGAGCATTTGAAATATCAAGTAACTAAAGGAACAGTGGCAGAAATTCGAGATAGAACACTGCGGGTTCTTAAAGGTTGCGGGGTAGAGATGTTAATTATTGATGAAGCTGACCGCTTTAAGCCAAAAACTTTTGCGGAAGTGCGTGATATTTTTGACAGGTTGGAAATAGCAGTGATTTTGGTCGGAACTGATCGCTTAGATGCAGTAATTAAGCGCGATGAGCAGGTTTACAACCGTTTTCGGTCTTGTCACCGTTTTGGAAAGATGTCAGGGGAAGATTTTAAGCGAACGGTGGATATTTGGGAGAAGCAAATACTGAGATTACCAGTTGCTTCTAACCTTTCGAGTAAGACAATGTTGAAGACGTTAGGGGAAGCAACTGGAGGTTATATCGGTTTGATGGATATGATTCTCCGAGAGACTGCAATTCGGGCTTTAAAAAAGGGACTGCAAAAAATTGATTTGGAAACTTTGAAGGAAGTAGCTGTTGAGTACAAGTGATGGAAGTAGAAAATATTAAGCCTTGGCTGTTTAGAGTTCAACCATATCAAGGAGAAAGCCTAAGTCATTTTTTGGGACGCTTTCGACGGGCAAATGATTTAACCCCTACTGGGTTAGGTAAAGCAGCAGGACTTGGGGGTGCGATCGCACGTTGGGAAAAGTTTCGGTTTAATCCCCCTCCTTCTCGGCAGCAGTTGGAAGCATTGGCTGTTGT
Organism: Nostoc sp.; assembly: GCF_035638895.1. Lineage (GTDB taxonomy): Bacteria > Cyanobacteriota > Cyanobacteriia > Cyanobacteriales > Nostocaceae > Nostoc. The sequence goes on from NZ_DASQZC010000717.1 coordinate 3,673, forward strand.
AGTGGGGGTTGATGTCGATAGGTTAGTGCAGATGTTACCACCTGCTGGCATGGGAATGAAAATGGAGCCGATTCGATTATGTGCTGCTTGTTATGTTGAGTCGCCTTGTCACAAAATTGAATGGCAGTTGAAGGTGACACTGGGATGCGATCGCCACAAATTAAGTTTGCTTTCAGAATGTCCTAACTGTGGGGCAAGATTTAAAATTCCAGTGTTGTGGGTCGATAGTTGGTGTCAAAGGTGTTTTACGACATTTACTGATATGGCACAGTGTCAGAAGCATTGTTGAATGATAATTAAATATTATGAAGCACCGTTGGACTTCTCACCACAATTTACGCTTGCTATCAGAATATTCAAAAGTCGTGGGAAGGTGTAATATTCGGGGTTATTAGTGGATGGAAAGATCATAAATTATTAGTACTACTTGATTCTTCGCTTTTCCAACAGATTGTATGAGTCGGTCAACCATCAAGTATTCTCTAAAAAAAATTAATAAATAGCTATGTGCAATACTTTCTTCTCTGCAACAGTTATCGTTTTATCGAAAAGGTTACTTGAAAACGTAAGGTCATCTGTGAATTTCCTAAAAGCAGTATTGTAAAAACTACGAATAATAAAGGATATGAAGGTACTCGGTGAGATTGGGGAATAAACAGGTATTCTACAATTTTCAAACTGTCCCAAAGTTAGATGGCATTTGGGGTGATCTAATTCTTTATGATTGTCTGGATCATAATCGAATCTAATTGGTACTGGTAATATATTTTTTGCTATTATATCTGCATATATTTCGTCTGCTTCATAAATAGTAGGCTCATTCTGGAAAACTTCTAAAAATGGTGATGGTAAAAAGGCAAGCCTATGTGAAATCAATTCGGATTGTTTATAAGTATACAAAAGTTGTATTAACGCACCATCAATCATTTTGAAATTGTAGTTTTTACCTCTGTCTAGTTCATTATATATGTTCTTATAATCAATATTTTTCAGTGCTATTGAGAGATTCTGCATACCAGAATATGCAATTTCATAACTATCTCTACCAAGAGATGTAGATGAGGGAAAATTTTGTTGTTCGCATAAACTAACTTCTATTAGTTTTTGAGTAATGTATTCAATTTGTCTATAAATTTCTTGATGACTAGTCATTTTAAAATAGTTGATTTTTTAATTTTTCTATTAATTCTGGTGACAAATCTTCTTTCTGCATAATACCCTTCTCTAAATCCTCAACAATATCTTTTAAATTTCTTTGGTTCTGAATTCTACGCTCACGCTCTTTAGGGCTTATATCTCTATTGATAACATTCATTCTTATTCGTTCTTCTGCTGTAGGATAAGTAAATTGAAGAACAAAGTTTCTTCTTCTCACTTCTTCAAATTCTTTCACCAAACCCCTCATGTCTTCGCCATACCCCAATACTCTTAACCAAGCTTTGCTTCTTGTCATGGCAGTAAACAAGATATTTCTTTTTCTGGAAAGCTCTGTACCAGAGAAGCATTCATGAGCATTTATAACATATATCATCGCAGCTTCATTTCCCTTTGCTCTATAGATACCTGTGAAAGTAACTGCTTCTTCACTAAAAAAATCATCGCGGGAATTTGTGACTCCGGCTAGATTAGAATTAATCTTTTTTTCAAATAGTAAAGCCCTAGAGCTTCCAACGGCATCTTTAGTTGTAAACGGGTTAGAATGAATAATCATTATGTCATCATACTTTAATTCATCTTCCCTAATATTCTTCTCTATTTCCTTGACTAACCATTCATTTTGTTCGTGGTTATTATTAAAGGACTTAAATATAATTAAGTCATCAATAGGTGAGTGAGATTCGAGAAACATTGGACTAGTATTGCTAGTTCTAGTAAGCTTTACAGCCTTTCCATCTTCTAGATTTCCTTCTTCTAATTCATAACCAATATCTCTCCATAACCCTGCATCATCAAACATCTGGATTAATCCTTCATTTCTATATATTCCAAAACCCAAAGCATGTGCAGAAGTTAGGAGTGGGCGAGAATTTCTATAGCATTTCTCTAATATAATGTCTTGTTTTGGTTTTCCTGATCTGTTTTGAAGTTGAACATATGGATTACCGTAAGTATCTTTTCCAAAGATTTCTTCTGGTGATCCCATTGTCTTATTACTTAGACTTTGTAACTCATCATATGCATAGACTAGTCTTTTCGGCTGCTTCAGAATTTTGTAACAAAGTTGCAGGAAATGTTTAGAAAAATCTTGTGCTTCATCAACTAGTATGGCATCATAATACTGCTCAAAGCTGTGGATTTTATCGAGTGCTTCTTCACAAACTTTGTCAAATTCTTGACCAGATACATTAGTAAGATTTTTTGCTGCATTTAAATCTCTGAATTCAATATTATGTTTTTTACATATTTCATAATAAATTCCTTCCGTTGAGGGACTTCCCCAAGCGTGAATAATTTTTATTTTTTCCCAGTCCGGCTCTTCACTCGTATGTTCAATACTAAAAGTGTTAATAAAGTGTTTAAACTGATTTTTAAGAGAGCGAGTATTAAAAGTAACAGCAATATTCCAATCAGGATGTTTTGCCTGTAAATATGCAACTTTAAGAGCTAGAACTATAGTTTTACCTGAGCCAGCAAGTCCTCTAATTCGCTGTACACCTTCTACAGTTTCAAGCACAGCAGCACTCTGATTATTATCTAGATTGGCGATAGAATCTTCCAGTTTCTGAAGTTTTGCACCTCTGGAATCTTCTCGTTGAATATAGCTACGCTGCCTTCTTTTTCTTATAGTAGTTATAGCTTGTATGACTGAGCTAAGGCTTTCAAAATACTGGTTTTGTTCCCATTCACAAGATTTTAAGTACTCTTCTAGGGCAGGCTCATTAGTTATGATGGGATAGCCTTCTGAAACATTATTTGGTATATTACTCAATACAGGTGCAAATGTTACAACACTGATTGGCACCATTAGTTTCCTTTTTTTAACCAGAGTTGTATGCTGAAGTAGTTTTGATTCAACTTTGGTTGCACTTTCATCTTGTGTCTTTTCTATATCTATGTCAGTATTAGTTCCCTCAATAATATTGAAAATAACAACGCCATGCTCTCTGGATAATAAAAGAGCATCAATTTGATAACCACCTTGAGGCGTTCCTATTATTGGGTATCCCAGATATAAGCTGCCATCTATATCGTGTCTCCTCTCAAAGTAATCAGCTAGCCTTCTAGATGAAACTGGCTTATTATCTACATCACCTCGAATAACATTAACCATTAGATGTTGCTTTACCTAAAGTATCTACCTCTATTATCTTTCAATTTGAAGTAATCGTCCCGTGCTATTTCATATCTTTCGATGTTCCTGCAAATCGCATTTGAGTAAAGCTGAATCATGAGTTGAGTCTCATTATCAAATGTGCGATCGCACTTTCCACGCCAAACTCTACAGCATTAAGCGATCGCCTCTCTCTAGCTAACGCAGTCATCAGGGTAGATGTTGTAGCAATTCCAGAGTTTTTAAGCGATGGAGGAAAATTGGTTAGCCATTGAGTAATACCATACATATTTTTATTAGTAACGAAAAATTATATATTTTTGTGATACTGCTTGCCGATACTTTCGCTGGTAACAAAACTCAGTGTTTGTTCAATCGACTTTAGCGCTGATTGAATATCTGTACTCAGAGCATCTGCCTCAGCTTTAATCACAGTCACACCCTTACCAACTTCCGTCAGGGATTTTTTTATAGTTCTGATTCATCCCAAAGCGGTGCGGATTTGCTGAATCTGTTGTTCAACAGCAGTCACATCCAGTTCGAATTCAAAGCTACGCAATTTATTTAACCTTTGTTGGATCACCAACAAGCGGATAGCAATGATTAAAAATGGATGGGTTGTGGCGATCCAATAACCTGACTCAGAAACTCCCTCTGCCCAATTGCCACAAAATTGAATGGCAGTTTAAGGTAACGCAAGGGTGCAATCGCCATAAATTACATTTACTTTCGGAATGTCCTAACTGCGGTGCAAGGTTTAAAATTCCAGCTTTGTGCATAGATGGACATTGCCAGAGGTGTTTTATGAGATTTACAGAGATGGGAAATTATCAAAAATCTGTAGAATTTTGACACATTTTTTCAACTTTTTCCAAATGCGATCGCTCTTAATTATTTTTCTAAAGGTTATAGATTGCGCCATTCTGAGCTAACCACTGCTTTCGCTCAAGATAATCTGGTAGAATACGCTCCACCCTATGCCAAAATGCAGTGCTGTGATCAGGTTCAATTAGATGCACTAATTCATGAACTGCCAAATACTCAATCATTGTTCGTGGTAGCATTGCTACTCGCCAGTGAAAATATAAATCCCCCGCAAGAACCCCAACGATTCCCTAACTCACGTACTTGTACTGAACGAGGCGAAGTAGTAACTCGTTTAATCAGTATGGCAATTTGTTGTTCTGCAATTGACTGAAGGTGTTCCCGATACCACTTAATAAAGTGTTCTCGACCTTGAGCTTGTGCTGGGCGTTGTAGCTCAAAGCGGCTTTAATATAGTCTCAGAGATGGCTGTTGTTGAACTCCATCTACTACTTTGAGGCGATAGCTACGTCCTAGATAATAAAAACCTTCACCTGATACGTATTCTTTAACACTAGCTGGTGGATTTAATGACTCTTTTTTTAAAAGTTTACTGTAAATCCAGTAACGTTTCTCGCTGACAATTCTTTCTAATGTTTCTATTGGTACTTCTGGGGGAGAAGCTAAGACTAATTTACCGTCACGTTCGACGGTAATACCTACGGTGCGGCGTTTGGAACTGTGGCGAATTTCAAAACTCAGGTCGCCAAAGGTTATGCTTGTCATGCCATTAAATTATCACGATTTCTCCTAGCTAGTTGGACTAATTTATCGGCGATTTCTTCGAGTTGGTTGTAACTCACTAAATCACGCTCGTCCAAATAGCCGGCTATCCACCTACTTACAGCAATTTGATATCAAACCCGCCACAAAGATAGTAAAGTGTAAAAATGTAAAGAATAATATTTAAAGATGGCAGCATATTCAATTGACTTACGACAAAAGATATTGAGTGCGTGGCAAAACAAAGAAGGC